>CABUSL010000007.1 GCA_902494295.1 uncultured Collinsella sp. | reverse complement strand
CCCGCCGCTCAGTTGCAGTTGCATAAACTCATCGCGCGGATACCAATAGTCGCCCGGCGCGGCAACGGTATTGCCGCCCGCGACCTTCACCGTCATGATCGGCAGGGCCTCATCAGCCTCGAACTCCCATACAGCGCCGCCACGACCACCAAACATCCAGATACAACAGGCAATCACCATCACGACAAGAATCGCAAAACCAATTGCGACCAGCCCATGATGGGCACGGCCCGCCTCGGCCGACACATACCACTGCGTCTCTCGATATAGATGCTTGTCTTCCATGTTCGCCTCCCCACGGGCATGCTCATCGCGTCAATCGTACCCATTCGAGCTATACTTGAGCCCACCACATAAACGGGGAGCTTGCAGGACAAGACGGCAGGCTGAGACTGGGCGCGCCCGCCCTGACCCGCAAACCTGATATGGGTAATGCCAACGAAGGGAGCCGTGCCAATGAGCACACAGACCGAGCCCAAGCTCGTCACGCAAATCGACTTCGCCCGCGCTGGGCAGATCACACCTCAGATGAAAGAGGTCGCCGAGCGCGAGCATCGCGACCCCGAGTACATCCGCGAGCGCGTGGCCGACGGCCGCATCGCCATCCCCGCCAACATCGTGCACATCAAAAAGGGCATGCGCGCCTTTGGCGTCGGCGAGGGCCTGTCCACAAAGGTCAACGTGAACTTGGGAATCTCGGGCGACAAGGCCGACGCCGCAGAGGAATGGAAGAAGGTCAAGATCGCCGAGGGCTTTGGCGCCGACGCCATCATGGATCTCTCCAACTCGGGCAAGACACGCCAGTTCCGCCAGCAGCTCATCGACGAGACGCCGCTCATGGTGGGCACCGTCCCCATGTACGACGCCATCGGCTACATGGAAAAGCCGCTGGTCAAGCTTACCAAGGATGACCTGCTCGAGGTCGTGCGCGCGCACGCCGAGGACGGCGTGGACTTTATGACCATCCACTGCGGCATCAATAAATCGGTCATCAAAACCTTCAAGGAGACCGGCCGCCTTATGAACATCGTCAGCCGCGGCGGCTCGCTGCTGTTTGGATGGATGGAGGTCACCGGCAACGAGAATCCGTTCTACGAGTTCTACGACGAGGTGCTCGAGATCTGCCACGAGTACGACGTGACCATCTCGCTCGGCGACTCCTGCCGCCCGGGCTGTCTCTACGATTCCAACGACGCCACCGAGACTGCCGAGATGATTGAGCTGGGCAAGCTGTGCAAGCGAGCATGGGCCGCGGGTGTCCAGGTCATGGTCGAGGGCCCCGGCCACATGGCGCTCGACGAGATTGCCGCCAACATGAAGCTGCAGAAGCGCCTGTGCCACAACGCCCCGTTCTATGTGCTCGGGCCGCTGGTGACCGATATCGGCGTGGGTTACGACCACATCACCGCCGCCATCGGTGGCGCCATCTCCGCCAGCTCCGGCGCCGACTTCCTGTGCTACGTGACGCCCGCCGAACACCTGTGCCTGCCCAACGCCCAGGATGTGCTCGACGGCCTCATGGCCACTAAGATTGCCGCACACGCCGCCGACATCGCCAAGAAGGTACCGCACGCCCGTGACATGGACGACAAGATGGGCCAGGCACGCCGCAAGCTCGACTGGGACGCCATGTGGAAGTGCGCCCTCGACCCGGTCACCGGCAAGAAGCGCTACGAGGAATCCCCCGCCGCCACCGAGGGCACCTGCACCATGTGCGGCAAGATGTGTGCTGTCCGCACCGTCAACAAGGTGTTCGAGGGCACGACGATCGATCTTGGCATGGAGGATTAGCCTTTACGGGGCAATCGCCAGCAAGCCTTCTGCAACGCCCGTCAATTGTTGACTTGTGAACATTTGCTTACATTTGCGTAAAGATTGCATCGCCCGCCCGGGTTCGGCATACAGCCGGCCCGGGCATCTTTATAATGCGGGATAAAAGACCCATTTGAATCCGTCCGGACAAGGGAGCGAACATGGATCGCAGTAAGGTACCCGCCGTTCTATCCATCGCGGGATCCGATTCCAGCGGTGGCGCCGGCATTCAGGCAGACATTAAGACCATCACGGCGCACCGTCTGTATGCCGAGACGGCCATTACAGCCATCACCGCACAGAACACCCTGGGCGTCACCGCCGTGCAGGATATCTCGCCAGATATCGTAGCCGCGCAAATCGACGCTGTCTTTGACGACATCCGCCCGAGCGCCGTCAAGATCGGCATGGTTTCTTCTGTCGAGATTATCGAAGTCATCGCCGACCGCTTGAGCGCCTGGAACGCAACCAACGTGGTCGTCGACCCCGTCATGGTCGCCACCTCGGGCGCTCGCCTCATTGCCGAGGATGCCGCCGAGGCGCTCACGCGTCGCCTGTTCCCGCTGGCGACCGTCATCACGCCCAATATTCCCGAGGCCATGGCGCTGCTCGACTACGAGGTCGATTCCGAGCGCACGCAGCAAAACGCTGCCATGCTTCTCACCCGCCGCTTTGGCTGCGCGTCCCTCGTTAAGGGTGGGCATTTTGTCAACGAGGCGAACGATGTGCTAGCAGAGCCCGCGCCGCTCGATGACGAGGGTAACCACCTGGGCGATCCACTCACCACGTGGTTCCGCCACAAGCGCATCGAGACCGGCAACACGCATGGCACTGGCTGCACGCTTTCGTCCGCCATCGCCTGCGCGCTGGCTCAGGGCATGGAACTTGCCGACGCCGTCAACGCCGGCAAGGCCTACCTAACCGGAGCTCTCGCCGCCGGCTTTGACATGGGCAAAGGCTCCGGCCCCGTCAACCACATGTGGCAGTATTAAGATTCGCAGCCCAAAACCACTGCAAAGGGGACAGGCACCTTTGCAGTGGTCCTCACAAACATCTCGATCTGTAACAGTTAGAGCCCATTTTTCGGCCCACCTGTTACAGATCGAGACATTCAAATTCCGCTGAGAAGATAATCTCAATCTGTAACAGTAACTCGGCAAAATCGACCCTAGATGTTACAGATCGAGACAAACGACCGATATCGACCTAAATAATCTCAATCTGTAACATCTAGCCCGTTTTCGACCTTACAACTGTTACAGATCAAGACAAACAAACGAAACAAGCCACCGCAAGGGCCCCTTTGTGGTGGTTTGGGGTCACGCTACTCACCGAGCATCTCTTGGAGCTTGGCTGCCACGGCGTGCCCCAGGCTCTCGTGGCTTTCGGGCATCATATGCAGGTAGTCGATATCGCCCGGCTCGGCAAAATCGGCGGCATTCAAAAAGTCGCAGCCAAACTGCTCGGCCACGTGCGCATAGTACTCGCCAAAATGCTCAGATGCCTCAACGGAATGCTTGTCAAAGTCGGTCATATACACATCAGCGATCTGCGGCTTGATCTTGATAGGAGCCATCAGCAGAATGCGCGGACAAGGTGCGGCATCGGTCCACGGAAACGCGCGGACGGCGCGAATCAGCGCCATGGCGCCACGGGCGATATCGGAAGCCGTCACGTTAAAGACCGTCTTGCAGTCGTTGGTGCCCAGCATGATCACAATGGCGTCCAGCGGCTTATGAGCCTCGAGCAGCATCGGAAGCGCGCGAATACCGTTGAGGTTAGTGTCCAGATGGCACATATCGTCGCGCACCGTCGTGCGGCCGTTGAGCCCCTCCTCAATCACATGCCAGCCCTCGCCCAGGTCACGCTGCGCCACGCCGCACCAGCGCACATCCTGCGCATAGCGCACCGCGGTGCCATCGCGCATACCAGCCGGATCATAGCCATAGGTGTTGCTGTCACCAAAGCACAGAACGTTTTTCATCGTAAGCCCTTCCTTTAGTAAAAAGCCGACGGGAGCAGCCCCCGTCGGCTCGGCATGTCGCATCACGCGCACCGTTTACAGGTACTTGCGCCAATCGTCATCGTCCTCATCGTCCTCGGCGGCGACCTGAGCCTGCTCGGCGGCACGGGCGGCCGCTGCGCGGGCGGAAACCTGAGCATAGGACTCCTCGTTACGCTCGGGGAAGCTTGCCAACACGTGCTCAAACTTGGCGAAGTCCTCATCCCAACGCGTAGAAGGCACGGCAAAGAAGACCTGCTTGACCTTAAAGTCGCCCGACGCGAGCTCCTTACGGAAGAGCTCGGCTACGGCCTCGGCGTCAAAGCCGTTATTGTCGCAACCCCAAGCACCCAGCACGAGCTTCTCGCGACCCAGCTCATCGCAGATGGCGAGGACAAAGCGGATACGATCGCGCAGGGCGTCAAGCAAGGCATCGTCGCTCACGCGGTACTCCTGGCGAGCACGCTTGACGTTGGGCGCGGCGGCCACGATCACGTCGGCATAGGCGTGCACATGGTTGCGATCGAAGCGCACCGCGGGCACCACCAGCGCACGGTTGCGGTACAGCTCGCAGTTGATGTTGCGGCGACGGTTCTCGCCGTACCACTTGCGCTGCTTGTCGAGCACGTTGTACAGGTACGAATCGGCGCAGAGCGTCGCCTCCTGGCCCAGGTAGCCCTGGATATAGCCGCCGCCCGGATTAGTAAACGAGGCAAAGGCAAGCACGGCCATATCGCAGAACTGCGCATAGCCGCGGCCGTTATCGAGGATTGCCTGCGTGGCGGAGGCATCAAGCACAGTGACCTCGGGCAGGACCGGAGCAGCCTCCTCCGCGGGCGCAGACTCAGCCTCGTCGGCCGACTCGGTGGACTCGGGTGCCGCCTCGGGCTCGACCGCAGTCTCTACCTCGGCAGTCTCAACCTCGGCAGCGTCAGCAACCTCGACGTCCTCGGCAGCTTGCTCCTCAGCAGCCGCCGCCTTCTGGGCCTTGGCCTTCATCGCCGCGATAAAACCGGCAGGCATACCATCGAACTCGCGCACGCCGGCAAGCGAACGCTCGATGTCCTTGGCGCAGGCCTCGGACACAGCCACCACATGTCGCTCGGCGGCCTTGGCACGCGCCTCGCGCTTGGGATTGGGCTGACCCGCTCGGTTAGACCTGCGGTTACGGTTCTTGTTGTCGACATCTGCCATACGTGGCCACCTTTCCTGTCGCTGCCGCTATCGGCTTTTTCCCATCCATGATACCCCGCCGCGCACAAAAAAGACGGCCCCGAAGGACCGCCTTTCGTATCGTTTTACCGTGTCCGACAGGAAGCGTCGCAATGCCGCGCTTTAATCGCGACGACCAAGGATGTTCAGGATGCGCAGGAACACGTTGATGATGTCCACGAACAGGTTGGACGCCATGAGCACCGCATTGGGCAGCGTGGGCGGCACCGTCGTGGCAACATAGGTGTCGTAGCCAATAAACCCGGCGAACACCACGATCACGATCAGATCGGTGATGGTCTGCGAGACACCCATGAACATCAGCACGATCTCAACCAGAATCGTGGCGAGCAGAATGCCAAAACCGATGCCATATACGCGCTGGAAAAACTTGGGGAACGTCACGCCCAAGGCACCAAAGACAAAGGTGATGGCGGCCGTGGCGATAAAGGCGGTGTTGATGGTGGGCAGGTCGTAGTTGGCAAGGCCAAACGACGCGGTCAGGCCAAAAGTGCTCGCAAAGATTACGTAGCCCACAAGGGACAGGCCCACGGACTGCTTGCTGGCGGCAGCCGACATCATGACCATGCCGACGATGGTCAAAATAAACGAGCCAAAGACCAGCGGCAAGGCGGCGCCGCTCATCATCATGCGCGCAAACGACATGGTGCTCGTAAAGTAGGCGCCGGCGCCCATGGCGCAAAAGCCCAAGAAGATCAGGGCAGACATGGCGAGATTGTACGCGCGCGGCGACATCTCCTTGGCACGACTTGCGCCGGTCTCGATGGGGCCGTTCTGATAGCCCTGGATATCGTTCATACTTCGTCCTTTCAAAAAGCGCACGACAGCGCCGTAGGTGACAAGATTCCTGTCATTGTACCCGAATGCTGTACGTCCTTACCTACGGCGCTCGCCCTCAAGCGTACGATCAAAGGCCCAGACCCACCAACGCATCACGTGCGCCTGCGAGCCGTCCGCCCGCTCGCGCGTCTGGTCCTCCAGATACAACTCGGTCGCGTGCCCGCCAAAACGCACCTTATATGTTGCCGTACGGATGCCGTGGACCATCAGGCCAAACCCAATGGTCGAGATAATTTCGTCGATCGTAAAACAACGGCCGTCGACCCAGCAGACGGTGACCGGCACGACCTGTCCGCCCGCGAGGATGCGAGCCACGACGTCCACATACTGCTTGTGCACGCGCCGAGTTTTGCCATCTGTCTGTCGATATTCCATGCCCCTATTATCGAACGCATGTTTGTATGTTGTAAAGCGAACAGACTGTGGTTTTGAGGTGTTGGGGCGTGCACACGTGTCCTCATGGCGTGTTAGCAAAAAGAATACCCGCGGTCAACAGGGCTAATATTCAATTTTAGAGCCAAAAAATTCACTTCTCCCATCAGAACTCGGTAAAGAAACCCACAGGAGGTGATACGATTTATCATGTTTTTGTAACGTGTCTGCAAACTTCGAGAAAGCCCATATATGGACGTAACGTTCTCAACCTTCCTCGGCCAAATTGTGTCGAACCCAGTCCTTGCCGTCACCGTGATTCTCGCGCTCGGCGCCATCTTCGTCAACGGATGGACCGACGCGCCCAACGCCATTGCGACCTGCGTCACTACGCGTTGCATGCCCGCCCGCGCCGCCATTCTCATGAGCGCCGCATTCAACTTCTTGGGCGTGCTCATCATGACGCACTTTAACGCGAGCGTCGCCAACACCATCTCACATATCGTCGACTTTGGCGGAAACAGCACCATGGCGCTTGCCTGTCTGTGCGCGGCGCTGTTCTCCATCGTCGTCTACGGTGCCACGGCATCGCGTTTTGGCATCCCCACCTCGCAAAGCCACAGCCTTATCGCCGGCCTGACCGGTGCCGCTATCGCCCTCGGCGGCGCGAACAGCGTCAACGTCCACGAGTGGATGAAGGTCATCTACGGCCTGGCGCTCTCCATCGGTCTGGGCTTTGTCATGGGCTGGATCCTGTGCAAACTCGTCTCGATTCTGTTTGCCGCCGCCAATAGGCGACGTGCAAACGTCTTCTTTAAATACGCTCAGATCGCGAGTGCCGCGGCCATGAGCTTTATGCATGGCGCGCAGGATGGACAGAAGTTCATCGGCGTGCTCTTTTTAGGCGTGGCCTTCGCCAACGGCCAGACGAGCGTCGGCGATGCCGGCATCCCCATCTGGATCATGCTGCTGTGCTCGGCCACCATGGGCATCGGCACCAGCGTGGGCGGCGAGCGCATCATCAAGTCCGTCGGCCAGAGCATGGTCAAGCTCGAGAAGTATCAGGGCTTCTCCGCCGACCTCGCAGGCGCCGCGAATCTGCTGCTTGCCACCCTTACCGGTATCCCCGTGTCCTCCACCCACATCAAGACCTGCGCCATCATGGGCGTCGGCGCCGTCAAGCGCCTTTCGGCCATCAACTTCGGCGTGGTCAAGGACATGATGTTCACCTGGTTCTTCACCTTCCCCGCCTGCGGACTCATCAGCTTTGTCATGGCCAAGCTGTTCATGATGTTCATCTAGTCAAACCGAGCGTCCATCCGGACCGTAATACTTCGCCCACCCGTCTTCGCCTCGAAAGGACCCACTCATGGCAAAGAAACCCGATTCGTTCTACTTTGACAACTACGTTGCCTGCGCCGACCTTGCTGTCCAGGCCGCAGAGTTGCTCATCAAGATTTTCGAGAACTTTGATCCCGCACAGATCCACGACATGCTCGAGGAGATGCATGCGATTGAGCATGCGGCCGACAAGAAGCACCATGAGCTTGAGGATGCCCTGCTCACTGCCTTTATCACCCCGCTTGAGCGCGAGGATCTGGACCTGATGAGTTGCTCGCTCGACACCGTGCTTGACCGTATCGAAGGCGTCGTGCAGCGCGTCTACTTCACCAACATCCAGAGCATCCATCCCGATGCCATCGTGATCGCCCACAAGGTGACCGACGCCTGCCGCGCCATGAAGGACCTGATGGTCGAGCTGCCTAATTACCGCAAGTCCAAGACCCTGCGCGAGCTGGTCATCCGGATCAACACCATTGAGTCCGAGGCCGATGAGCTCTATATCAACGCCATGCGCAACCTGCACGTTAACGGCAAGGACCCGCTCGAGGTCATCGCCTGGCGTGACGTGTACGCCTTCCTGGAGTACTGCGCTGACTGCTGTGAGAATGTGGCCGATGTTGTGGATTCGATTGTCATGAAGAACAGTTAATTGGGGGTACGTGTCCCACCGGTCGCGGGCCCGACCACTGATAACCTTTTTCACTCCGGCTGCAAGCAGAGTCGTTCAAAAGGTTATCAGTGGTCGGGCCCGCTCCCTTACGTACCACCATTGGGAACTTTGGCTGATACTTTGAAAGCGATGGGGCTTTTGTTGGCAGGGCCTTGGGACCTGATTGGGAACTTTGGGACCGCCTTAAACGTTTGGCTGGATGGGGCTTTGGGTACCCTTTGGTTTATTTGGATTGATTCGTTGAATTTGGAGGGCTTGGTTGTGAGTTATTTGGATTTGGCTCGTTCTCGGTATTCTTGTCGTTTGTTTGAAGACCGTCCTGTTGAGCAGTCGGTGGTGGATGCCATTGTTGAGGCTGGGCGTATTGCTCCTTCTGCTTGTAATAACCATCCAACCCGTGTGATGGTGTTGGATACGCCTGAGCTTCTGGAGAAGGCTGCTGCTTGTCAGCCTCGGTTTGCTCGTGATGGGTCTATCTTTGGCGCTCCGCTTATCTTCCTTATTTGCAGCGTTACCGATGATGCTTGGGTGCGCCCGTATGATCAGATGAATTCCAGCGAAATCGATACATCCATCGTTTGCGATCAGATGATGATGGAGGCCACCGAGCAGGGCCTGGGAACGTGCTGGGTATGCCATTTTAAGCCAGAGGTGGCACAGGAGCAGTTCAATCTGCCCAAGGGCGTTTATCCCTATCACATGCTTGTCTGTGGCTATCCTGCCGACCACATCGCCGACCCCGAGCATCGCGAGGCCCGTACCATTCCCCTCCCCAACTTCCTCCTCAAGTAGTTTTTTGGCACATGCCCTAAAACCTACCTTTTACCGCTCACCCGTTCGCCGAGTTCTGCGCCATTATGTGCAGGGCTCGGTTTTTTATGTTACGCACTCCGGCACAGTCATAAAAAAGGACCCGCAAGCTGCGGGTCCTTTCTAGGCACTAAATTGTAGGCCGAATGTTAGTCCAGGTCGTCGGCAGCAAAGTTGTCGATCGGGGCGAAGGGATCGGCCACGGGGACAACCGGATCGGCGACGGGCAGCGGCTCGGCGGCGGGAACGGTCACCGCGGGAGAAGCGGCAGAACCGACCGGCGTGGAGGCCATCAGATCGGCCGGGAAGGAATTCTGGGCATCGTCCATGAAGTGCTGGATGAGCTTGAGATACTCTGCCTTGAACTCCTCACGGGAAGCCTTGAGACGATCGATCTCCTCGAGCTCGGCCTGCTTCTCGGTCAGAGCCTGGCGGATAACCTCGCGGGCCTTGGCGTCAGCCTCGTTGCGGATACGCTCAGCGTTCTCGTTGGCATCGTTGACGATGGTCTCAGCGGTCTGCTGGGCAGCGATCAGGGCAGCGGAAATCTGGCGCTCCTGAGCGGAGAAGTCAGGGGCGGGAGCAGCCACGGGGGCGGCAGGAACGGCCTGGGCGGTGGCATCCTGAGCTTGGGCAAGCTGAGCCTGCGCATCGGCAAGCTGCTGCTCGGTAGCAGTCAGGCGACCCTTAAGGTCGACGATCTTAGCGAGCATAGCGTCAACCTCGGAGGACAGCGTCTCCAAGAAGACGTCGACCTCAGCAGGATCGTAGCCACGCTTGGCCTCAGAGAAAGTCTGAGCCTGGATGTCTGCAGGGGTAATAGCCATAACAAGTCTCCTTTTTCATCGCCTCGGCGCTACACGCCCGACGTAAGTTACTAAGTCAGTTCTATACGAGTATACCTATAAGAAGCTGCAGAATCAGCCTCTGCACCAACTGCAACGCAATAATCGCAACGACCGGCGAAAAATCGATACCGCCCATCGGCGGGATGAAACGGCGGAACAGGTTGAGCCACGGACCGCACACGCTATCAAGCACCGCGGCAATATCCTGAAGCAAACCACCCTGCTTCATGGGAATCCACGTCATAAAGCAGTAGACGACAATGAGCGTGGAATAGAAGTTGAACAGCGTGTTGACCAGCTGGACGATAGTGTAGATGTTGATGGGAATCTCCTCGTCTTGTCTTTACTTAAGGTAGCCGTCGGCACGAAGCTTCTTGAGATCGGAATCTTTGACCTCGCAACCGGCGGGCAGCACCATGAACACGCGGTCGCCCACCTCCTTGACCGTGGCACCCAGACCGCAGGCAAAGCCGTAAGAGAAGTCCAAGACGCGCTTGGCAACTTCGGTGCGTACGCCCACAAAAATCAGTGCGACAGGCTGCTTGGTGCGAACGCGGCGCACCACGGTCTCCACGTCGTCATAGCTCTCGGGGCGCAGGACATAGGCCGGCAGCTGCGGCGTGGCGTTGATGATATTGCTCGCATAGGCCGAGGCATCGCTCGGTGCAGGCGCGGGTGCAGCGGCGGCACGGGCGCGGGTATTCTCGGCGTAGCTCGACGGCGTGTCATAGGCACCAGGACGATAACCGCTCGCAACACTGTCCTGCGAGCGCGAAGGCGGGTTATACGTCGTGGCATGGCGGGAGTCATCGCCGACCAGCTGACCGGAGCGCGTATACACGGCAACCGACTCAGCTTCACCGCGGCGCGTCTGGCCAAGCAGGCCGTTGCTCGGCTCGTCTTGGGTGTAGAAGCCCTCGCCCGAAGCACCGCTGTAGCTGTTGCCCTGATAACTATCGTCATAGCCGTCATCGTAGCCGTAGTCGTCGTCCTGGCCATAACCCTGGTCGTAACCCTGCTGGCCGCCCAGGTGCATCTTATTTTTAATCTCGTCAAGGAAGCCCATGGTTGTGTCCTCTCGCGGTTTAGAGCAGGCGCCCCGATAATCAGTGCGCACTTCAGAGCCTTATTTTACTGCAAACTCCGGGCTAAATACTACCCTGCCCAGGCGAACGAGCGTAGAGCCCTCCTCAAGGGCAGACTCAAAGTCCTCGCTCATACCGCAGGAAAGCTCAGGCAGGTTCAAATCGGGATGCGCCGCCTCCAGCTCATCCCTCAGCTCACGAAGCCCCGCAAAGGTGCGGCGTGCCACATCCTTATTCCCCCGGGGCGCCATAGTCATAAGCCCCTGTACGCAAATTCCCTCAAGTTCTGCAAGCTCACCCGCGGCGGCGCGAATCTCATCGGGTGAAAAGCCTCCCTTCGACTCCTCACCACTCACATTGACCTCAATGAGCACACGCTGGGGGCCGGCGAGCTCGCCTGCCTCAATCTTGCGGACAGCACGGCTCGAGATCGCCTGCGCCAGATGCAGCGAACCCACCGAGTGAATCAGCTCGGCTGAGCCCAGCACCGCATTGATCTTATTGGTCTGCAGGTTGCCGATCATATCGAAGCGCACCTCGGGCAGCTCCGGATGCTCCGCCAGACCCGTGAGCTTGCGAACCAGCTCCTGCGGGCGGTTCTCGGCAAAATGGCGATACCCCGCCTGGATGGCGGCAACGGTCTCATCGACACCAACGGTCTTGGACACGGCAATGAGGCTCGCGGCGTCGTGGGGACGGCCCGCGCGATCGAGCGCCGCATAAAAACGTTCCAGAATCTGCTCGCGGCGAGCGCGCATCAAGTCCAAATAGTTATCCATTGCCAATCGCCTCCGCTGACAGCCAAACAAGTAGTCCCATGCTAACGCAAGAGCGCGGCCCCGCATGTGCAAGGCCGCGCTCACTTAGGTATTTACAATCTTTCGACGAACGGGGTTACTTACTCCTCGTCGTCCTCGCCATCGTCCTCATCCTCAAGATGATCGAGCAGGTAGCGAAGACCCTCGCTGACCTCGTTAACGGGCACCTTGGCAACGTAGCGTGCATCGACGGCGGGCCTCATGATAACACCCTCGCCCGAAGGCACGCGCATGCTCTCGAGCTCATCCTCATCAGTGCAGGCGATATCACCGGCAGTCATACGCTGTCCGGTCAACAGGAAGGTCAGACGGCAGGCGGCATCGATGGAAATCGAGGCGATGCGATCGAGATAGCGCGATACCATGATGGCGCGGCGCAGGTCGTCATAGTTGCTGTCGTCGTCCATAAAATCGCCCGTGTCCATGCGGTTAAAGGTGCGGAAGAACTTCTCGTAGGCGGCGTGCACTGGCTCGTCCTCGACGGCCAAGTTGCAGATGATGGACATGTCGTTGGTGACGAGCGCAGAAAGCGAAGAGCCCAGCACCTGGTAGACGGCCTCAGCCTCGGCCTCGACCGTGCCGACAAGCTCCTTGGGCAGCGAGATGTCGGCCTTGATCATATGACGCGTGGCGCGGCAAATCTGGCGAACCTTATCGGTCATGCGCTGCAGGTTAAAGTCGACGTAGATGATCGTCTGCAGCAAGCGGAAGTCGGAGGCGACCGGTGACTGCGTGGCAATCAGGTTGTAGCAGACGGCCTCCAGGTTGGCGCAGCGTGCGTCAATCGAAAGCGTGCGCTTCTTGGTCTTGGTGGCGAGCTTGCGGTCGTCGATCACATAGGCCTTCACGGCATCGTGGAGGGCCAGATCGACGGCCTCGTAGATGCTCAGCATCTCGTGACGGGCCTCGATGAGCTGACGGGAAAACAGTTTGCGCATGGTTCACTCCAATCAGTTGGGTGCGGTCATGCCGCCCGCACAGTGAATACGCACCGGACCAGATCCGATCGGCTTGGGACTAGTCGCATCGATCAGCCAAAGCGGCCGGTGATATAGTCTTCCGTCCGCGAGTCCACCGGGCTGGTGAAGATCGCGTCGGTTTGACCATACTCGATGAGCGTAGCGGGCTCGCCGGCAACTTCCTGCAAGAAGAATGCGGTGTAGTCGCTAATGCGAGCTGCCTGCTGCATTGAATGCGTGACGATGATGATCGTCATCTCGGGCGCCAGCTCGGCCATCAGATCCTCGACCTTAGAGACGGACGTGGGGTCGATGGCGGAGCAGGGCTCGTCCATCAGAAGGACATCGGGTTGCACCGCAAGCACGCGCGCGATGCACAGACGCTGCTGCTGACCGCCCGAGAGCGCCAAACCATCCTTGTTGAGCTGATTGGATACCTCTTTCCAGAGGTTGGCGCGCTTGAGCGATTCTTCCACGATGTCATCGAGGTCACTTTTGCTAGTCACGCCCTGCAGACGAGGGCCAAAGGCGACATTCTCGTAGATGGATTTGGGAAACGGGTTGGGCTGCTGAAAGATCATGCCCACGCGACGACGGAGATCGACCGGGTCGACACCCTCGACATAGATATCGTTGCCGTCGAGCGTCATGGTGCCCTCGACGCGCGTGCCCTCGATCAGGTCATTCATGCGGTTGATGCAGCGCAAAAACGTCGACTTGCCGCAGCCCGAAGGGCCAATGAAGGAGGTGATGGCGTTTTTGGCGATGTTGAGGTCGAGCCCCGTCAGCGCATGAAAGTCACCGTACCAAAAGTTGAAATCCTTGGCCGTAATGGCCGCTTGCTCCAACGTGGGAGCGGACTGATAAACGGACATGGGACTCCTTAACTAGCGACGCTTGCGCGACAGGAAGCGCGCAAACAGGTTGAAGGCCAGAATGATCACCATCAGCAAGAGCGCGGTGCCGTAGGCTGCGTTCATGTTGATGCCGTCGTTGGCAAGCAGATACAGGTGAACCGTCATGGGGCGGCCGGAATCGAGCGGCGAAATAGGTAGATTGATGGCCTGCCCCATGGTATAGAGCACCACCGCGGTCTCGCCAATGGCACGGCCGATGGCGAGAACGATGCCCGTGGCAATACGGCCAAAGGCAGAAGGAAGCACGATCTTGGAGACAACCTGCCACTTGGTGGCGCCCAGGCCATATGCGCCCCAGCGGATATAGCGCGGAACGGCGCGAATGGCCTCTTCGGTGGTACGCATGACGATGGGAAGCATCAAGAGCGCGAGTGCCAGGGCGGCCGAGACCATCGAAAGGCCCAGGCCCATGGCCTCGACAAACAAGGCGTAGCCAAACAGGCCCATAACGATGGAGGGCACCGAGGCCAAAGCGTCAGCAGCGTAGCGAATGAGCTCGACGACCTTGCCCTGCTTGGCGTACTCGGCCAGATAGACGGCTGCCAGCACAGCGATCGGCGTGCAGATAAGCATGGCGAGCGCCGTCACGTAGACGGTCGAGACGATCGTGGGCCAAATTCCGCCCTCGGCGTTGACGCCCTGGGGCCAACCGAAGATAAAGTCGAGCGAGATGTGTGGCAGGCCGTTGATGACCACGTAGGCGATGATAGCGACCAGCACCAGCGTGGTGATGTAGGCAGCGGCACGAAACACGCCAAGCATGATCTTGTTGGACAGGTCCTTGTTGATGCGGCCCTTCTTGCCGTGGGAAAGGGCACGCTTGATGCGCTCGCGCGACGAGGTCGTATCGACCGTCGTGTCAACGGAATCGGACATAGCCTACCCCCTCTTCTTCTTGGAAATCAGACGGACGATGCCCACCAGCGTGGCGGAGATGATAAACAGGACCACGCCCATGCCGAACAGCGCCGAGCGATGCAGACCCGAGGAATAGCTCATGTCGAGCGCAATCTGGCTCGTGAGCGTCGAGATAGGGCTCGCAATGCTGTCGGGAATAACCGGGGCGTTACCCACGACCATGAGCACGGCCATGGTCTCTCCGATGGCACGGCCCATACCCAGCACGATGGCATCCACGATACCCAGCTTAGCGGCAGGTAGCACGACCTTATAGATGGTCTGCCACTTAGTAGCACCCATGGCATACGATGCCTCGCGAATGCCCATGGGAATGGAATTGAGGGCATCGATGGTGAGCGTGGTGATGGTAGGGACGATCATGATGGCGAGCACAAACCACGCCGTCAGCGCACCAAAACCAAGGCCGCCGGTCAGTTGTGCGATAAACGGGCGGATGATGATCATGCCGAAAAAGCCGTAGATGATGGAGGGTATGCCCGCCAGCAGGTCAACGGCGGGGCTGATGAGCTTGCGCACGCGCTTGCTGGCAATCTCGACCAGGTAAACGGCCGTACCCACGCCCAGCGGCACGCCCATGGCGAGCGCACCGACGGTCACCAGACCCGAGCCAGCAAGCAGCGACAAGATGCCGTAGTGGCCCTCGGAAGGCGCCCACGTAAAGCTAAAGAAGTCAGCCAGACCGATGTCAGTAAAGACGGGCAGCGCCGAGTACGTGGTAAAGACAAAAATCAGGATGACGGTAACGACCGCCAAGAACGCGCAGGCAAAGAAGATCCACTGCAGCGCCTTCTCCTTGATATAAGTACTGCGCGATACGAGCGCCAGCTCGCGCTTCTTGGGCGTCTGAACATTCTGCTCAGTCTGGGAGTTTTCCTGTGCTTCCATGCTACTCACTCCCCTTCTCGTCGTTGGTGACGGGAATAAAGCCCGCCTCGCGAATCTGCTTGTCCATCTTTTCGGACGTCACATAGTCGATGTAATCCTGCGCCTGCTGCGAAGGCACACCCTTCACAAAGAAGTAAAGGTCGCGCGAGATGGGATAGCCGCCACTCGCGACCGTCTTCTCGGACGCCTCAACATGATTGACCGAGACGGCCTTGACCGAGGTCTTGGCGTTGAGGCTATCGACGAAGCCCAGCGAAATGTAGCCGATGGCCCCACGCGAACGAGATACCACGTCGCGCACCTGGCCCGTACCCGAAAGAACAGCCGAGCGGCGATCGAACGGCGTGCCATCCATCACGATGGTACGGAAGGCCTCGCGCGTACCGGACGCCTCGTCTCGGTTGATGACCTGAATCCTCAGGTCCTCGCCACCGACCTCTTTCCAATTGGTAATCTTGCCGGCGTAGATATCGCGGAGCTGCTCGGTCGAGAGGTTATCGACGGGGTTGTCGTCGTTCACGATGACCGCAATACCGTCGTGGGCAATGACGATGGGAGTCAGGCCCAGATCCTGTTCGTCGGCATTGAGTCCACGGGAGGAGCTGGCGATATCGGCCGTGCCGGCGCTGACGGCCTCGATCCCAGCGGAAGAACCCAAACCGGAAACGAGCACGTCGATGCCGGTCTCCTCCTTAAAGCCCTCGGCCGCAATCTCGGCGATAGGAAGGCAGGTCGTGGAGCCGGCCACAGTAATGGAAGAGGTAGAAGATCCCGAAGAACAGGCGCACAGCGTAAGCGTAAGCACAGCGGCGCTCAGGACCGATACGATCTTTCTCATAGCATCACGCCGATCGCAGCATGGCGCCCACAGGTGCCGTCCTCGTTACGGTAGGAATAAAAGCGGTCGTTCTGACGCACGGTCGAAAGCTGGGTATCCACGATATTATCCGCGTCGACACCGACATCTACCAGCGCCTCGCGAATGGCAGCGGAAAGATCGAGCATGCGAGAGGTATTCGCATCGATGCAAGAGAACTCGGCGGCAACGCAATCCATGAGTTCCTGGGATACCTCATATTCGTCACCCAAGATATGGGGGCCGATATAGGCGGAAACGTCGCTCGCATCGCAACCGGCAGCATCGCAAAGCGCCTGGCACGCCTTGGCGGAAATACGTGCAATCGTGCCCTTCCAACCGGAGTGCACCACGGCAAATCCGCCGGGGGCCACCAGCACCACGGGAACGCAGTCGGCAAAGCAGAGCAGCACGGGCACGTTATGCGCCGTGCAGACGATGGCATCACAGCCCTCGGCAATCTGCTCGCGAACGTCCTCAAGGTCATCGGCGCCGTTCGAGGTCACCGCAACGATATGATCACCATGGACCTGATTGGGAACGAGCAGGTTGTGCTCGCACTCGGCGGCACCCATAGCCTCGAGCGCACGACGACGATTTTCTTGAACAGCAAAGGGGTCATCGCCAACATGCGAGCCCAAGTTGAGTGAGGAGTACGCATCTTCGGAAACGCCACCGGCACGCTCGGTGAAGGCAAAGCGAACATCGGATGTCGCGCCCTCCACCAACGTAACTCCATCATGGTCGACACGCGAAACTTTGTCCGCACGTGCTGCCATACTAAAGCCTCCTAATAACACAAGTACCGCGGCATCGCCGCTACAGCCCGCGTTTATACGGCTGTCATACTTCTCTAAAAGGATACCTGCTGCGCTGGAGGCAATCGTAAAGGGAACGTAAAGAGATTGGAGGTTCTAGTTTACAAAGTCGAAATAAAAAGGGCGCGTCCATACGGACACGCCCCTGTGCACAACAATGCAAAGAACGACTTAGAAGCTACCGCGCTTCAGGAAGTCGGGAAGCTCGAACTGATCGTTGCCGAAGTTAGGAAGCTCGGTGCCACCGACGTTGCGGGTCGGAGCGGCCTGAGCCGGGCTCGTGGCAGGAGCGGTGCGCTGCGGCTCAGCGGAGGCAGCGGCCTTGCTCTGAGACTGCTGAGCAGCAAAGAGCTCGTCCTGACGGTTGACGTTGGAGTCGGAGAAGCCCGTAGCGATGACGGTAATACGCACCTGATCGCCCAGGGACTCGTCGACAACGGTACCGAAGATGATGTTGGCCTCGGGGTCGACGGCGTTGGCGACAACGTCGGCGGCGTCGCTGATCTCCTGGATGCCCAGGTCCTTGGAACCGGCGATGGAGAGCAGCACGCGTGTGGCGCCATCGATGGAGCTCTCGAGCAGCGGGCTGGAGATGGCCTGCTGGGCAGCGTCGACGGCACGGGTGTCCCCAGAAGAGGTACCGATACCCATCATGGCGGTACCGGCCTGCTTCATGATGGTCTTAACATCGGCGAAGTCCAGGTTGATGATACCGGGGACGGTGATGAGGTCGGTGATGCCCTGGGTGCCCTGGGAAAGGACGCCATCGGCAATCGCGAAGGCCTCGAGCATGGTGGTCTTCTTCTCGGCGATGTCGAGCAGCTTATCGTTAGGGATGACGATCATGGTGTCGACGCAATCGGAGAGGGTCTTAATGCCCTCCTCGGCGCTCTTCTTGCGCTTGCGGCCCTCGAAGGTGAAGGGCTTGGTCACGACGGCGACGGTCAGCGCACCGACCTCGTTCATCGCGATATCGGCAACGATGGGAGCAGCGCCGGTACCGGTGCCACCGCCCTCGCCGCAGGTGATGAACACCATATCGGCGCCAGCGAGCGCCTCGGCAATGTCGTCGCGGGACTCATCGGCAGCCTTGCGGCCAACCTCGGGGTTGGCGCCGGCGCCCAGGCCGCGGGTAAGGTCGGTGCCGATGTGCACCTTGATATCGGCATCAGAGATCGCGAGTGCCTGAGCATCGGTGTTGATGGCAACAAACTCGACGCCGCGGATGCCCTCTTCGATCATTCGATTGACCGCGTTGGTACCGCCGCCGCCGACGCCGACCACCTTAATGACGGCAAGGTAGTTGTTGATCTCTGTCTCGTGCATGTCGGTCCTCCGAACAAAGGTTATAGCCATAGCATGGGTCGACCCCTGCGCACATTAACCTTCAGGTTGAAAGTAAATGCAAAGGTAAACCGTATTATGTTTGCACATTATGAACGTATCAGTCAAATAATTGACCGTGAAAACCAAACAAACCAGATAAACGGCGTGGTATGGCCCCTCAACAAAGCATCAACCAGCGCTACGAGGTCGGAGCGTTCCTAAATGTATAGTTACCCGGAGAGCGCACATTGATATACGTTACGCCCTCTACCTGCGAAAGCAGCTTGGTGACTACGCGCTCCTTCTTGACGATATCGTTCGAATCGCCCAGCGACACCTCAATGCCGTTATTGAGGTTTGCCGAGATGGCTTCGACCGAAGGCGTGGAAATATCCTTGACTTGTCCCAAGAACTCGCTCGAAAAACCACGCACATAATCCAAGCCAGCCTTAACGGCCTTGGAGCTCACTGCCTGGCCGGAAACCGGAGCGACATCCGCCGAGACATCAGTCAACAACACCGCGCCATAGTGCTTAGCGAGCGCCAGCGCGGCATCGATTCCGGTCAAGGTATTTGAGCCCTGCCCTGTCGTGATGACGTTGCCTTGGTCGTCCACTTCGACCGACGTCGACAGTGGGGCGATCCAGGTGTCATCATCCCCGATGGCCCAGGCAAGGTCATCGGAACTGATATAGGCAATTGCGATGACCTTGCGCTCCATCGGCGTAATGATGAGCGTATGCGGGAACTGACGCTGGACATCCACGCCCGAGACCCACGGATTCTGCTTGAGGTCCTCGGTAATCTGGTCGGGATCGACGTTAAAAAGCGACGTTCCCTCGGGCAAATCGATCAGCTGGATAGCATCGTGCTTCGTCACATGCTCGCTGCCTTGAATCTGAATATCAGTGGCGGTAAACAATCCAGAGTTAATCACCACGATAGCAACGACGACGAGCACGGCCAAGACGGCCAAAACGCCGCCCACGATTTTGCCTTTGCCTGCAACGACAGAAGCGGCGTCTGATGTTTTATTTGCCATCGCCCTAAGTGAAGACAACGGGTTGACGCCTTTTTTACCCGAAGGCTTCTTGGCGGTAGCCGGCACCGATGTCAGCGAGCGCGGTTTCGATGCGCCCAGCGTGCGACCTGGACGCGGCGCTTTAGTTCCCGTCGAGGGCTTAGGAGTTGCCATGGGACGGGCAGGCTTGGCGCCCATAACAGGCTTTGACGTCACCGAGGGACGCGAGGACTTTTTTGCGGCCGGACGATTACCGAGCTGCGAGCCGACAACCGGACGACTGGTCTGTCGAGCATGCCCGACAGACTTAGAGTGCGCGACGGTATTGCGTTGAGGTTTGGCAGGCGCGCCGGAACGCCCTCCGGCGCGGCGGAAGGTGGGTTTCGATGCTCTAGAAGCCGAGGAATTTAACTTCCGGTCTGAGCTCGATGCCATACGCCTCCCTCACCTTTCCGTGCACATGTCTGATAACCGCGGCAACGTCATCGGCCGAGGCGGTTCCGTTATTAACGATAAAATTAGCGTGAACGGGCGAAACTTCCGCGCCGCCAATCGAAAAACCCTTTAATCCACAATCCTCGATAAGCTTGCCCACACTCGCATCGGGCGGGTTACGAAAGACCGACCCGCAGGATGCGCGACCCATGGGCTGCGTACGCTTGCGCCTCGTCAGGTACCGTTCCATGCGCTCGCGAATGTCGGCCTTGGGCGCCGGTTTAAGCTTGAGCACACACTCGAGGATGATCTCATTGCGGGGAAGGCTACATTCACGGTAGCCCCAAGTGATCTCGGACCCCGCATAATGCTTGATACCGGATGCCGGGTCAAACGTTACGACATCCTCAACCAGCGAGCCAATCCACTCGGTCCGTGTGCCGGCATTCATAGATATCGCACCGCCAACCGAGCCAGGGATGCCAACGGCAAACTCAAGGCCCGAGAGGCTACGCGACAGGGCATCGTTGACCAGGCGCGCAAACATCACGCCCGCACCGACCGTCAGCGTACAACCGTCATCGGCAACAACCGTGCGCTGAAACTCACGTCCGAGCGAAATGACGGCGCCGCGATAACCGCCATCGGCAACCAGCAGATTGGAGCCCTTGCCGATGATGACCCACGGCACCTGCTCGCGATCGAGCACCGCCACGGCGCGGCGAAGGGCATGATAGCTATGGCACGTCACAAAGAGGTCGGCCTTGCCGCCGATACGATAGCTCGTATGACGCGCAAGGCGCTCGTCCTCGATCACATCCGTGTCGATCATGCCCGAGAGCGCCATGACGGCGTTAAACAGACCCATTAGACTTAAGCGTCTTTCTTGGCAGTCAGATACCCAATGAACTCGGGACCGACGGTCGTAACGTCACCAGCACCCATAGTGAGCAGCAGGTCGCCCTCGCCCACCATCTGCTCGAGCTCCTGATTGAGCTCAAGACGGCTGGAGCAGTACACGACCTCCTTGCCAGGATGCTTGGCGCGCACGGTATCGGCGAGCATCTTAGAGGTAACACCCGGAATGGGCATCTCGCCAGCCGAGAACACATCAATCAGCAGCAGTTTATCGGCATTGGCAAATGCATCGGCAAAGTCGTCGCACAGGGCCTGCAGACGCGAATAACGGTGCGGCTGGAACACGACGTCGACATGCTTGTAGCCCAGCGACGAAGCGGCAGCAAGCGTCGCCTTGATCTCGGTGGGGTGATGGCCGTAATCATCGACCACGGTGATGCCATCGATATCGCCCACGTGGGTAAAGCGGCGGCGAACGCCCTCAAAGCTCGAGAGCGCCTTGGCGGCGGCGTCGATGTCAAGGCCCAGGACATGGGCGACGGTGAGCACCGCCGTGGCGTTGAGCATGTTGTGGCGACCGGGATTGCTCTTGATCTCCACGGCATGTTCAGTGCCATCCTCAAAGCGAACGATAAAGTCACTCTGGATGCCCTTGACATCCGGGTGCATGCAGACGATGTCGTTGCTCTCGGCAAAGCCGTAGGAAAGCACGTGACGGCCCGTCGACTTGGCGAGCTCGACCAGATGCGGGTCCTCACCGCAGACGATGACGGTGCCGTCCTCGCCCACCAGGCTCATGAATTTGGCGAAAGTTGCCTCGATCTCCTCGATACCCGAGTAGTGATCGAGGTGGTCGGCCTCGACGTTGGTCACAATGACTACGTTGGGGTTCAGGAACAGGAAGGAGCTGTCGGACTCGTCGGCCTCGGCGACAAAGTAGTCGCCCGAGCCGTTCTTGCCGTTCGTGTCATAGCCCTCGACGATGCCGCCGATCAAGAAGCTCGGATCCAGACCCATGCGGTCGAGCATGGTGGCGCACATCGAAGACGTGGTGGTCTTGCCATGCGTGCCGGCAACAGCGACGGTGGTGTAGCCGTGGCCCAAAGCAGAGAGCATCTTGGCACGGGGCCACACGGGAATACCAAGCTCGCGAGCGCGCACGAGTTCGGGGTTGGACTCCGGAATAGCGGTGGAGACAACAACCACGTCGGGCTTGACCTCGTCGATCGTGGCGGCCTCATGGCCCACATGCACCTTCACGCCAGCGCGGGTAAGCTGGCGGATATAACGTGACGTCTTAAGGTCGGAGCCGGTAACGGCATAACCGCGCTCGTGCAGAACGAGGGCGATGCCGCTCATGCCGGCGCCGCCGATACCGATAAAGTGGGCGCTCTTAAACTCGGGCGCGGAGGTTGCAGTCTGGGAATCAGCCATGTGCTCGTGTACTCCTTGCGTAAACACTGCCTGTAACCCGTTAACTGTACCGCACCTACCGCATCAGCGCGAGGGCGACCGACGATATCCCGTCTAACTAACGCAAACCCTCTACCGCATCCGCCAGAAGAGCGGCGGCCCTATCCTGAGCCAGACCACGCGCCGCCTGACGCATGGCGTCGCGCGCCGCCGCGTCATCGACCAGGTGCAGCAGTTCATCGGCAAAGGCAGAACCGTCGATATCGGCATCGGCGCAGAGCACGCCGGCCCCGGCGTCGACCAGATACCGGGCATTGGTGGTTTGGTGGTCGGCCGTCGCATGCGGATACGGCACGAGCACCGAGGGCACGGCGAGCGCAGCGATCTCGGCCACGCTCGATGCGCCCGAACGCGAGAGCACCAAATCGGCAGCAGCCAACATATCGCCCATGTTGTCGATGTAAGGCTGGACGCGGTAACGCTTCGCCTCCTCGGGCGTCAGCGCCAAAGCGCGCTCGGTCTCCTCAAAGCCGTCGGCACCCGTCGAATGCAACACATAGAGGTTCTTGCGCGAAAGCAGCTCGTTTTTGAGCGAAACCACGCGCTCGTTGAGGTGCTGGGCGCCAAGTGAACCGCCAAAGACGAGCAGCAGCGTAGCGTCCTCGGGAACGCCAAGTGCCTTGCGGCCGCGAGCGCGATCGCCTTCGATTACCGAGCGACGTACGGGGTTGCCGGTCATGAGCACGTGGTCAGGGTCACCTTCGCGCTCAAAGACCGAACGCGCTGCCGGCACCGAGATGCACACGCGGGCGGCGTGGGAGTTCATCATCTTGTTGGCCAGGCCCGGAACAGAGTTCTGCTCATGCAGCAGATACGGAACGCCTGCGCCCTTGCACCACCCCAGCAGCGGAACCTCGACATAGGCACCAAAACCGACGGCAGCATCGGGCTTGCCGACCTTTGAGAAATGACTGGCGAGCGCACGTTTGGCCTTGTTGACACGCCACAGCGAGGTCAGCGCCGTCCAAGGACGGGAGCGGTCGAAGCCCGTGACCGTAATGGGCACAAAATCAAACCCAGCCTCGGGGACCAGACGACCCTCGAGCTTGCGCGACTGGCCCACGAACACAACGTGGTGGCCACGGTCACGCAGCTCTTCGGCCAAGGCGAGCGCGGGGTTGATGTGTCCTGCCGTGCCGCCGGCTGCAATAGCAACGGTCATTTTATCGGTCATGGTAGTCCCTTCGTACACGCGGTCCCTGGTCGTCGGTACGCAGACGCGCCGACGGGTCCGAGTTCAAATCGATTCGATTATATCCGCCGCCCGCGTTGCGAGGGCTGGGGCGCTGCGGACGACCTTGCGGAGCCATTCGCGGGCGTGGACGAGCTGCCGGCTCGGATGCAGAACCATCCAGAACGGTAAAGCCGCTACGCGAAGGTCGTTCACCGCGCACATGGGCTACGCCGGCGGTGCTCTCGTCCATAACGGCAAAGCTCTCACGGCGGCGGTCATACTCATCGCGGCGGGCGCTCTCGTACGAAACGCGCAGGATCAACCCGGCAAGCATAAGCGACACAATAATCGACGAACCGCCGTAGCTAATAAACGGCAACGGTTTGCCCGTCATGGGAAACACGTTGAGGATGCCCAGCGCGTTAATCAAAAACTGCACTGCGAGAATGACCGCGGAGCCAGACGCCATGAGCGCGCCCCGACGATCGGTCGCCTGCTCGGCAATGCGAAACGCCGAGTAGATCAGCATCGCAAACACCAAGAAGAACAGCACGGTTCCGACAAAGCCGACTTCCTCGCCAATGATAGCCAGGATGTAGTCATTGTGCGCCTCGGGCAGATACGAGTACTTCATGGTTGAGTTGCCGATGCCACGGCCGAACAGACCGCCCGAGGCAAAGGCCATGATGGCAAGCGTGGCCTGATAGCCGTCACCATACTCGTCGGCCCAAGGGTTCAAGGCAACCTGAATACGCACCATACGGTACGGCTCTGCGACAAGCGCAATCACGATCACGAGAATGCCGAAGATTAGCACGCCGATGATAAATCTGGGGTCGAGACCCGCAAACAACGCCATGCACATGAGGGTCAACAGGATGATCAGGACAGTACCGAAATCGGGCTGGATAAAGATCAGAAAGAGCGAAATGCCCAGGTAGATGCCCATCTTGCGAAGGAATTCGTTGATGTTGCCACCGGGCGAAAAGAAGCGATCGAGCATGATGGCCGAATACGCAATGGCAAATGGCTTTAAAAACTCGGAAGGCTGGAACTGAATGCCGGCGATGTTGAGCCAGCGCGTGGCGCCACGGCTGCCGCTGCCCACCAAGAACACCAGAAACAGTAGCCCTATCATGCCGATAAGGAAGATCCTGAGCACATCCTCCCCAAACCAGCTGTCCGGCAAAACGCGCACGATGGCAATCAGCGCTAGAACACCGACCACGGCAAACGCGGCCTGTCGACCCAGAAAAAACGTCGCCGAGCCATTCTCGTGCAGCGCCTCGACCGAAGACGCCGAGTACACCATCAGCAGGCCAAAGCACACCAAGGTAAACAGGCAGGCCATGAATATCAAACGGGGGCGCATGATACGGGCGGGAACGCCGGCAATATAGCGTTCGCTAAACGTCTGCCCGCCGCGACCGGAACGCGGTGTGCTGCGCCGCGAGGAAGCACGGTCCGAGTCGGGCCTCCTCATACCTTGTCGGGGGCTCTCCTCTCTCACCGGCAACCCCTATTCCATTTGCGATTTCGCCGCAGCGGCAAGCTGGGCCACATAGTCCTTAAACACGCGGCCGCGCTCCTCATAGCCCGAGAACTCATCGAACGAAGAGCAGGCAGGAGAAAGTAAGATCACGTCGCCACGGCTCGACAGCGAACGGGCGACGTCCACGGCATCGCGCAGGTCATCCGCCTGGGCGATATCCACGTCACCATCGACATCGGCCTCGTCCATAGCGGCGGTGAAGCGCTCACGCGCATCGCCAAAGCAGACGACCGAGCGCACGTTGTCCATAACGACGCGGGCAAAGTCCGCAAGCGGCGTACCCTTATCGTGGCCGCCGAGCAGCAAGATCACGTCGTCATCGGGAAATGCCGTCATTGCCTTCTCGACCGCATCGGTGTTAGTCGCCTTGGAATCGTTGACGTAGCGCACGCCGTCAATCTCGCCACACGGCTCCACGCGGTGCTCGAGCGGCTGGAACGAGGCCAGACCGCGGCAGACACCGTCGACATCGGCACCGACTGCCAAGGCAGCCGTGGCAGCGCACAGGGCATTGATAACATTGTGATGGCCCGAGATCTTGAGCTCGGATGTAGCGATGAGCGGGGTCTCGACGCCCTTCAGGCGCACGATCATCTTGCCATCGCGCACAAAGGCGGCGTCTGCACCCTCGGGCTCGTCAAAAGCGACCTTGCAGATGCGGCGGCCCGGCATGTAGATGTACTCATCGAACTCATGGATGCCGGCATCCTCAACGTCGATAACCACGAGGTCGTCGTCGACCATATTCTCGAACAACTTGATCTTGGCAAGCGCATAGTTCTTGTGGCTCTTGTGCCAGCCCAGGTGGTCGGGCGTGATGTTGAGCAGCACCGCCACGCGAGGATGAAGCTCGGCGGTCGTAGCAATCTGATAACTCGACAGCTCGGCCACAAACCACTCATTATGTGCGCGGCCGTCGATCTCGTTCACCGGCGGCTCACCGATATTGCCGACGGCCACGCTGGCTTCACCGGCGGCCTTGAGCAGATAATCAGTCAGCGACGTGGTGGTCGTCTTGCCGTTGGTGCCCGTGATGGCAATCCAGTTATCGGGCGACAGGCGATAGGCAAACTCGGGCTCACCCATAATCTGAGCGGCATGCTCACGCCCCGCCTTAAAGAAGGACGAGAACTCCGAAATACCCGGGCATGTCACGCACACGTCATAGGCGCCCTCGACCTGTTCGGCCCCATAGACAAACGACGCACCAGCAGCCTCGAGCGCACGCGTGGCGTCATTGGGCTCAGAGGTGCCGCCGCCATACACGGTAACGGCGCTTACGCGCTCGGGATGTGCCAGCGCCCAGCGGGCGACATCGAGACCGGATTTGCCCTGACCCAAAACGAGCAGGCTAAAGACATCAGCAAGAGGCATGAAAGACCACTATCCCAACTGGAAGAACAAAGCAAGGCCAACGGCACCAAAGGCCGCAGCGATAATCCAAAAACGGATGACGACCTTGGTCTCGGCCCAGCCCTTCTTTTCGAAATGATGATGGATGGGCGCCATAAGGAAGACGCGCTTGTGCGTAAAGTGGAAGTAGACAACCTGAATCATGACCGACAGGGTCTCAACGATAAACAGGCCGCCGATGATGAGGGAGACGACCTCGGTGTTGGTCATGATGGACGTGCAGGCAAACGCGGCGCCCAGGGCAAGCGAGCCGGTATCGCCCATAAAGATGCTCGCCGGATAGCAGTTGAACCACAGAAAACCCAAGCAGGCACCGGCACACGCGGTGCAGAAGATGGACAGGTTCACGTCTCCGTGCAAAAACGCCATCGCAGCCATGGCGAGCATGGCGATCATGGAGGTGCCGCCAGCAAGACCGTCAAGGCCATCGGTCAGGTTCACGGCATTAGAAAGACCGGCGATCATCAGCCAGCAAAAGACAATGTAGAGCCACGGGAACGAAAGGCCGCAGATGGTGGTCGAAAGAACACCGAGGTCAATCGTCAGGCCGCCGGGAAAACGAATCTCGGGGGCGACGCCGCACCAGTTAACGGCAAGTACCGTAAAGGTGACACAGATAATGGTTAGGCCGATCATCTTGGTATGAGGCGTCAGACCGAGCGAGCGCCCATGCGTAACGGAGGTCAGGTCGTCGATCAGGCCCAGCACGCCGGTCGCCAGCGTGGCGAGCAGCACGAGCACGAGCTCGGTGGTGAGCTTGCCCATCAGCAGGCAGGTCAGCGAGATCGCGACGAGGATGACAACGCCACCCATGGTGGGCGTTCCCTGCTTAACCAAATGACGCTTGGGACCGTCGGCACGAACCTGCTGGCCGATACCCTCGACCTTGAGCAGCTTGATCCACCACGGCATGAGCAGCAGCGCAATGGCGGCGGCGATGCCAAGCCCCAAAAAAGCCTGATACGTTGGATATGAGGGATTGCCGAACATGGGCTAGCACACACCTTCCACAAAGCGGTCGAGCTCAACAAAGCGGGAACCCTTGACCAGTACAACATCATGTTTTTCAAACGCGCCGCCCATGCGGTCGAGCACCTGCTGATAATCAGAGAACACCTGGATGCGGTCCTCGTCCATACCCATCATGCGCGCGGCATCGGCCATAAGCTGGGCCAGCTCACCACCCACGCACGCCAGCATGTCGAGCTTCTTGGCGGCGGCATAGGCGCCCACGAGCTCATGCATGCGAGGAGCCTCATCGCCCATCTCGCCCATCTCGCCCAGGATCGCCATGCGAGACCCCGTGCACGAAAGCGAGCACAGCAGATCGAGGCCAGCAGCCATGGATTCGGCACTGGCGTTATAGGAATCGTCGATGACGCGGGCACCGCTCTTGGCGCGCTTGATCTCCTGGCGGTGACCGGTAATCGTGAGGCCCCTAAAGGCAGCATCGATCTGCTCGGGCGTCACGCCCAGGCGATAGGCAACCGCGGCGGCCTTAACGGCATTTGGAACGGACTGCACGCCGGGGATGGCAAGCATGGTATCAATCGTCTCGCCCTGACCAAAATCGAGCGTAAAGACCGGACGGCCCTCGTCATCAACACGAACGTCGCGGGCGCGGATCTCATCATCGTCCGAGACGCCGGCCAGCATCACATCGATACCAGCAGGCTGGGCGAACGTATCGCGAATGAACGGCGTAAAGTCGTCCTCGCCGCCTAAAACCAGCAGCGGCAAGAAGTCGCCAGCGGCGCACATACCCTGGACAATCTCGGCCTTAGCGCGGGCGATGTTCTCGCGGCTACCCAAAATGCCGATATGAGAGGTACCAATCTTGCTCACGATGGCAAGGTTGGGATTGGCGGACTGGGACAGGCGCTCGATCTCGTGGAAATGGTTCATGCCCATCTCGAGCACCAGGACCTCGGTATCGGCCGGAGCGGAAAGCACCGTGAGCGGCATGCCGATCAGGTTATTGAAATTGCCCTTGGTGGCCCAGACACGATAGCGCTTGGCGAGCACAGCGGCGAGCACGTCCTTGGTCGTCGTCTTGCCGATGGAACCGGTAATACCAACGACCAGGCAGCCAAGCTCCAGACGGTACGTGTGCGCCAAACGCAGCAGAAACTCCTCGGGATCATCGGTCAGCAAGATGGCACAGCCCTTGTCCTGCGCCAGCGAGACCAGCTCGGCCTCGGGCTCACGCGTCATCACGACGGCGCCGGCACCCGACTGGACGGCACGGGAAGCAAAATCATTGCCGTCGACGTTTTCACCGGGAAAGGCGACGAAAATCGTCCCTTCCTCGACCTGACGCGAGTCGATAACGCACCCGCGGCATACCCGATCGGCTTCTCCCGTCACGGTTCGGGCCCCTGTTGCGGCCGCGAGGTTGTTGACGGCGATCTCTATCATTGCAGCTCCCCTGTAAACCTAATAATGCTATCGGCGTATTGTATCCCAGCGCCGCGCATGCGTGGTGCAGGGCATGTGAACACCCCTCATATGGGACAACAAACCACGCCCCAAAGATTGTAACCCCCTACCTCGTGTGCGGGATACCCAGCACGTCGAGCGCGTTGGCCATAATGGACTGGAACGGCACCGCAGCGGCATCTGAGCCGCTCGGCGTTCCGTCGAGCGTGATATAGCACAGCACCTTGGGCGATTGTGCTGGCGCAAAGCCCATAAAGGACGACATGTAGTTCTCCTTGAGGTAGCCGCCGTTCTCGTCGGCTCGTTCGGCCGTACCGGTCTTACCCGCCACGTCATAGCCGTCAACCGCGCCGCCAACGCCCGTTCCCTCGGACACGACCGTCTGCATGCACGATGTCACCTGGGATGCGGCGTCCTCAGAAATCGCGCGTTCGCCTTCGCCCCAGTCCTTCTCGTCGCCTTTGCTGGACTTATAGAAGTGCGGGGTCATCATCACGCCGCCGTTGGCGATGCCGCCCACGGCACGTGCGATCTCAATCGGCGAGACGGACAGCGCCTGTCCAAAGCTCATCGATCCCAGCGTGGCGCCGTCATACTGGTCACGCTCCTTGACGATGCCCAGGCTCTCGCCCGGAAAATCGACACCGGAGCTGTGACCGATGCCCCACTTGTCCACATAGGCGGCAAAGTCGTCGGCACCGATCTTGCGCCCCACCAGGACAAAGCCCACATTGGACGAACGGCGCATCATCTCGCGCACATCCATGGTCATGCCATAGTCGCGCTTATCGGCATCGGTGACGGTATCGTCGCCCACCTTGATGCTCGCCGGCACCTCAAACGACGTACTCGATCGTACGACGCCCAAGTCGAAGCCGGCGCCCGCCACGAGCGTCTTAAAGACCGAGCCGGGCTCGTAGGCGTCAGTGACCAGGCGCAGGTTCATATCCTCGGTCTTGGCGTTCTCCAGATCGGTCTGGTCGTAGGTCGGGTACGAGCAGGCTGCGAGAATTTCACCGGTCGTGGGGTCGGTGACCAAAGCCGAGCCGTTCTTGGCCTTTGTCTTCTCGACAGCCTCTGCCAGGGCATCCTCGGCCGCACGCTGGATATTGACGTCGAGTGTCGTCACGATATCAACGCCGTCGACCGCAGCCACCTTTTTATAGGCACCGCCCGCGATATAGCTGCCGTCCCTCGCGCGCTCGCGCACAAGAGAACCGTTCGTGCCGGTCAGAAGCTTGTTGTATTGCTTTTCGAGACCCGTCAAGCCGTCGTTGTCTACATTCACTACACCCAGCACCTGCGATGCCAGATTGCCGTATGGATATACGCGCTTCATGGCCTGCTCAAAAAGCACGCCGGGCAGGTTCTTCTTCTCCAGCGCCGTAGCATCGTCTTCGTCCACTTGACGCTTGATATACACCCAGGTTCCATCGGACTCGACGAGTTTGCGGCAGGTCTTTTTATCGATTCCAGTTGCCTTGACCAGCGCCGACACCGTCTTGTCAACATCCTCGACAAGCTGCGGGTTCACGGCGATGTTGCGACATTCGACCGACGACGCCAGCACGTTACCGTTGCGGTCGTAGATGGTGCCGCGTTTGGCATAGAGGGTCTGCGCAAGCAGGCGGCGCGCATCGGCACGCTCACGCAGTTTATCGGCTTCGACAATTTGATAGTCGGCAAGGCGAAAGACGCCCAAGCCCAAGCCAAGCCCGATGAAGCCCATGACGGCTTTGCGGCGAGGCAGAGGCGTGCCTGTGAGCCATTCGGTCGACGAGCTCTTGCGCGACCTGGTGTTATGCACTTGAGGGCCGCCCGAGCCGCGAAGTCGCGACGCCGGGTCGTTGCCACGGGACTGCCCGGCGTTGTAAGATTGCCGACCCGTTCCTTGATAACCAGAACGTCCCCGCGACGAGGGACGTCCAGAACCGCGGCCCCCATCGGAACCGCGGCGATAGTCATTTGTCATACTCAGCTACCGTCTTGCTACTGAGCGGTCGCGGTCGCGTTGGCGCCCGCGGCTGCATCCTGCGAAAAGTCAAGTGTAACGCTCTCGCTGGGCTCCACCATGCCATAAGCGCCCGCAAGGTCGCGAATGCGCGTGTCGGCGCCATAGACCGAATGCATGACCTCCAGGTCGGAGCTCTCATCGGTCGCCTTTTCGAGCGTGTTGGTAAGCTCGGCGTTGCTGTTGAGCACCTGGGCCGTGACGCCGGCGAGCGCCACGCGGGCGACGCCGATCGTCATGAAGATAGCCGCAATGATGCAAAACGTTTTAAGAACGCTCATGAAAACCGGGCTTACCGCCTGGTTTGCCTGACGGCCCGCGCCCGTGTAGACATCAAAGCGCGGCGCGCGCTGCTCACGGGGAGCAACGGGGGCCTGCGGCGTCTCACGATAGGCGGGCATGGCGTTCATATCATAGGCGAGTGCTGCGCTTGAAGTGTTGTAGCCCATGATATGCCGCCTCCCATCCCGAGTACGTTGGTAGTGTGTTTAAGCTTCGTTTATGGTGCGAGCGGGAGGTCCAATATCGCGCGGTCGCGCCTACAAACGCTGCGCCACGCGGATTTTGGCTGATCTCGCCCGAGGGTTGCGCTCAACCTCATCAGGCTGGGCAACCAAGGGTTTGCGGGTGATGACCTTGAGTATCGGCACGTTGCCGCACACGCACACCGGAATCTCCGGCGGACACGTGCACCCCTGGCTCATCTCTTTAAAGTGGTTCTTTACGATACGGTCCTCGAGCGAGTGATACGAGATGACGCAGATACGTCCACCCGGGTTGAGCCACCTGGTGGCGGCATCAAGCCCTCGTTCGAGCACATCGAGCTCGTGATTGACCTCGATGCGAATGGCCTGGAAACTTTTCTTGGCCGGGTGTCCGCCATGCCGACGAGCGGCAGCCGGGATACCCGCCTTGATGATCTCGACAAATTGGCCGGTGGTTTCGATCGGTTCTTGCTCGCGGCGGCGCACGATCTCGCGCGCGATCTGCGAGGCGAACTTCTCTTCGCCGTAGACGCGTAGAATCCGGGCGAGGTCGTGTTCGTTATAGGTGTTGATGACCTCAGCTGCGTTTAAGGTGTTATTACCCGGATCCATCCGCATGTCCAATGGGGCGTCCTCGTTATACGAAAAGCCCCTGTCAGGGATATCGAGTTGCGGCGACGAAACGCCCAAATCGAACAGGAAGCCATCGACCCCGGGCACCTCGGCCGAGCAAAGCAGCTCGTCCAAGTCGCCGAAGTTGCCCTTCAGCAGCTGGTGCGGAACGCCGGGAACCTCGCGGTCCAGACGGGCGCCAGCGGCCTCGAGGGCCATGTCGTCCTGATCGACGCCGAGCAAAAGGCCCGTCTCCCCCACCTGCGCGGCCATCTTTACCGAATGGCCGGCACCGCCAAGGGTGCAATCGCAGACAACGGAGCCGCTCTTTAGCCGCAGCGACTCAAGCACTTCGCCGAGCATGACAGGTTCATGCCGATATTCTTGTGTCAAGATCCCACGCTCCATCCGTTACCCGTGCCTTGCCCTTACGAGAAGAAGAGGTCCAGCAGGGCCTCATCGTCATCGTCCTCATCGGCCGCGGCGCGATCCCAAACCTCAAGGTGGTCGTAGTTGCCCACAACCGTGACCTCGCGGTCGAGGTTCGCCTGCTTGCGGAGAGACTCAGAAAGGCCGATACGACCGGCGCTGTCCACATCCATCGACGTGGTGCGCTTGTTGATCGCCCTCATGAGCTTCTGGTCGTTGATGTCACGCGGGTTAAAACCCTCGTGGCCCTCACGACCCGCGAAGAGTCCTTCGACCCACTTATCGAAGGCCTCGGCAGAGAACACGTACAGAGCATCGACATCCAGGGCTTTGAACACGCGAACGTGCTCTCCAAGCTCCTCACGAAGGGGTGCAGGCAGGGATAGACGACCTTTTGCATCGAGATTGCGCTCGTATGCACCCGTCATTCCCATGTGCGCCCTCCCCTCGGTTACTCAGATGGCACGTACGCGGGGAACCACCCCGCCTGTCGACGTCATCAATAATATGGGGAACCGCCCCATTTTTCAACACCTTTCCCCTGGGCCCCAGATTGCCGAGACGCACTTTTGCGCGCATG
>CABUSL010000006.1 GCA_902494295.1 uncultured Collinsella sp. | reverse complement strand
TCTCCAGGATCTTATACATAGAACCCCTCTCTTGTTAGGGCCGCCGAACCGTGCCTCCACGGAAATGGACGGTAGCCCGAATAAAACCGTACGCGCACAGGCGTTGTGCAGACATACGGTGCAAATTATACCCTCATGGACATGTCACTTACGTGTGTCTTCGGCGGTTGGGAGCAGGGTTTATCCACTTCGACCTGCCAAAGGGGGAGAGGTTTATTTTGGCAGGTTTTATCAGGCAAAACGGCAAAGGGGGTCGGCTTCGCGCTTCGGTGAGGCCGGCCCCCTTTGGAGCGTTGCATATGTATAGCGGCACAGGGTTTATTGCGACGCAGCCGCCGCGGCGTTTCCGCAGATGAAACCTGCCAAAATAAACATCCCTAAATGGTAGGTTTTAGTGCTTGCCGTTGGCGGAAGCGGCGCCGTTTACGTGATCGCGGGCGTAGATTACGCCGTGGACGATGGCCAGACCGGCGGCATCTGCGGCGCGGGCGCAGGTGTCCTGGAAATCCTCGGCTTCGCGGGCGCGCAGCTGCTTAAGAACGTAGTCGGCGACGGCCATCTTGCCGGGAGGGTTGCCGATGCCGGTGCGGATACGGCTAAAGTCGCGGCTGCCCATCTTGTCGATGATGGAACGCAGACCGTTGTGACCGGCGTGGCCGCCGCCCACCTTAACGCGGACGTCGCCGGCGGGAATATCGAGCTCGTCGTGGATGACGAGCAGCTCCTCGGCCTTGATCTTGTACTCGCGGCAGAGCTTGGAGATGGGGCCACCCGAGGTATTCATATACGACTGCGGCTTGACCAGCACGATCTGGCGCTTGCCGCCCTCTTCCTCGGCATCGTTGATATTGATGAGCGCGACCTCGGCGCCGGCCTGGTTTTTCCAGTACGTGACGCCGGCCTGACGGGCCAGCTCGTCGATCGCCTTAAAGCCGGCGTTGTGGCGGGTCTCGGCATATTCCTCGCCAGGGTTGCCAAGCCCGGCAACCATGCGAATCTTAAGCGGCTGTGTAGCTGCCATGTTTGTCCTCCGTTACGTAAATAGTTCAATCAACGACAAAGGCTACCACGCCCGCCGAAGGCGAGACTTCGTTTCAGCGAAATCCCACCAGACAAAAGCACGGCCGCGGCAGAGCGAGCCGTCGGAACAGAAGAAACCCCCGCGCGACCTTTGCGAAGCAAGGGGGAGCGCGGGGGGTTTCTTCTGTTCCGACGGCGATGCGCCGGGTTACAAGGACGATGCGACTACAGCGCGAAGTCGCCGCCGACGAGCGTGGAGACGGGCTCCTCGTGGTAAACGGCGGAGATGGCCTGAGCGAACTCCTCGGCGACCGAGATGGTCTTGATCTTGCCGCCGACCTCGACGGGAATGGCGTCGGTGACGACGCACTCGACGATCGGGGCGTCGTTCAGGCGCTCGATGGCCGGACCGGAGAAGATGCCGTGGGTGGCGCAGACGTAGATGTCGCCAGCGCCCATAGCCTTGAGCTCCTTGACGTTGGCGCACAGGGTGCCAGCGGTGTCGATCATGTCGTCGTTGATGACGCAGGTCTTGCCCTTGATGTCACCGATGATGCCCATGACCTCGGCGGCGTTGTGGCGCGGACGGCCCTTGTGGGCGATGGCCAGGTCGCAGCCGAGCATGTCGGACAGCTTCTTGGCGGCCTTGGCACGACCCACGTCGGGGGAGACGACAACCAGGTTGTCGGTGTCGAAGTTCATGGCGTTGTAGTACTGGCCAAACAGCGGCAGTGCGGACAGGTGGTTGACCGGGATATCGAAGAAGCCCTGGATCTGACCCTGGTGCAGGTCGAGGGTGATGATGCGGTCGACGCCGGCGCGCTCGAGCAGGTTGGCGACGAGGCGGGCGGTGATGGGCTCGCGCGGGCCGGCCTTGCGGTCCTGGCGGGCATAGCCGTAGTGGGTGATAACGGCGGTGATGGAGCGGGCGGATGCGCGCTTGGCAGCGTCGGTGGCGATGAGCAGCTCCATGAGCATGTCGTTGACGTTGCCGCCGGCCACGGACTGAATCAGGAAGACGTCGGCGCCGCGGACGGTCTCGTCGTAGCGGGCGTAAATCTCACCGTTGGCGAACTGCTTTAGCGTAAGGCCCGAAAGCTCGACCCCAAGGTACTCAGCGATCTTCTGAGCGAGGGGACGGTTGGAGGAACCGGAATACACGCGGATGGACTTGCGCATATTCTCCGACTTCTCGGGATCATTAATCGGCATTACCCTTCTCCTTTATACATCGAATGCCATATAGATGCCTTTTTGCATTGTAACCGTGCGGCGGGGTTAATCGGGTCTTGATAACGTCTTTACCGTCAACGGACACGAACCGACCACTCATCCGGCCGCGCAGGTCACGATAGAAAAAGGAGCCGTCCCCAGGGAACAGCTCCTTTTGTGCTTGGCGAAACGTTATGCCTCGTCGTCCTCGTGCAGACGGCGGCGATAATCGGCGGCCCAGCCCTCAATATTTACCTGACGGGCGCGGCCCAGACCGAGTGCGTCGGCCGGGACCGGCTCGGTGATGACGGAGCCGGCGGCCACGAGTGCGCCGTCGCCAATCTGGGCGGGCGCGACCATCATGGTGTCGGAACCGATGAAGGCATCCTTGCCGATGACGGTCTTGTGCTTGTGGACGCCGTCGTAGTTGCAGGTGATGGAGCCCGCGCCGACATTGACGCCGGAGCCCATGGTCGTGTCGCCGATGTAGGACAGGTGCGGCACCTTGGAGCCCTCGCCGATCGTGGACTTCTTGATCTCCACGTGCGTGCCGGCCTTGGAGCCGTCGAGCATATGGGTGCCCGGGCGCAGGTAGGCGCGCGGGCCGCAGTCGACGCCGTTCTCGATGACGGCCTCGATGGCGATGGTCTCATCGATGGTGCAGCCGCTGCCGACGGTGGTGTCGGTGAGGCGACTGTTGGGGCCGAGCTGGCACTCCTCGCCCACGGTGACGTGGCCGATCAGGTGCGTCTGCGGCCACACGACGGTGTCGCGGCCGATGACGGCATCGGGGCCGATCCAGGCCTGCGTGGGATCGATGAACGTGACGCCCTCGGCCATCCAGTGCTCGTTAATGCGGTCGCGCGCAATGGCGGTGAGCTGCGCGAGCTGGATGCGGCTGTTGACGCCCAGGCCGTCGCGGTAGTCGTCGCAGTGGAAGATGGAGACCGCCTGGCCGTGGCCTTTGAGGATCTCGAGCATGTCGGGCAGGTAGTACTCGGACTGCGCGTTGTCGTTGCCGATCTCATTGATGTGGGCGGCGAGCTGCGCGCCGTCGAAGGCGTAGCAGCCGGCGTTGCACTCGAGCAGCGTGGCGGCCTGTTCGGGCGTGCAGTCCTTTTGCTCGATGATGCGCTCGATCTGGCCGTCGGCGCCCAGCTTGATGCGGCCGTAGCCGAAGGGGTCGGGCGGGGTCATGGTCATGACGGTGCAGGCGAGCTCGCCGGTGGCGACGGTCTGTGCGAACTTGGCGACGGTGTCGGCGGTGATGAGCGGCAAGTCGCCGTTGAGCACGACGACCGGGCCCTCGGTGATGCCGCAGGCCTCGAGTGCGACCTTCACGGCGTGACCGGTGCCAAGGCGCTCGGTCTGCTCGACGCACTCGACCTTGGTGGCGCTGCTGGCGTAGGCGCCGTCGATCAGGGCGCGCATCTCGTCGGCGTGGCTGCCGATGACGACCACGACGCGGCTGCAGCCGGCCTTGATGGTAGCGTCGACGATCCACTGGACCATGGGCTTGCCCAGGATCTTGTGCGAAACCTTGCAGTGGTTCGACTTCATGCGGGTGCCCTCGCCGGCAGCGAGGATAATTGCGGTTGCGTCCATGTGATCTCCTGTTACGTTATAGAGACGTGTGTTTGGAAACGATACACGGCGCAATATGATACCGCAGGCATATGTTGAGCGCGTAACGATTGGCGCATTGCCGCTGATGTCGGTGCCGCCGGCGTGGTGTTTGCGCTGGTTGTGCATGGCGTTGGCGCTGCGGCGTTGGCGTTTGAGCGAGGGATGGGAGGTGCCCGTGGATATCATGCGAGAGGAATCGGGCCACGAGCCCGTCGCGGCATTTTCGATGTCGCATCCGGCGGTGCCGGCGCTCTACATGGTGCTGACGCTGGGACTCACCATGTTCTCGATGCAGCCGGTGCTGATTGCACTGTCGCTTGCGGGCGGGTTGGCGTACGGGTTTGCGATGCGCGGCGCCGCGCGTACGTTGGGGGCGCTTCGCTGGCAGCTGCCGGTAATCTTGATCATCGCGGTGCTCAATCCGCTGTTTAGCGCCTCGGGCTCGACGGAGCTGTTCCGTATTGGCATGCGTGCGGTGTATCTGGAGAGTATGGTATACGGCCTGTGCATGGGCGGGTTGTTTGTGGCGAGCGTACTGTGGTTTGAGGCTGCGGCGTCGATGCTCGAATACGACAAGGTGCTCGCGCTGCTGGGTAATGCCGCACCGGTGATCGCGCTCATGATCTCGATGTGCATGAGGCTTATCCCGCAGTTTTTGCGCCGCGGTCGTACGGTGCTGGCGGTGCAGGATGCGATTGATGTGCCGGGCCGCGCGCCGGCCGACCCCGTGCGCTCGCACCTGCGGGCGTCGAGCGTATTGATGGGCTGGGGCATGGAAGATTCGCTGGAGCGCGCGGACGCGATGCGCTCGCGCGGGTGGGGTGCCGCGACGCGTCGTACGACGTATGCGCGGTATCGACTGGGGCGCAGCGACGTTGCCACGCTGGTTGGGCTTGCGCTGTTTGGCGTGGCCACGGTGGCAGTGGCGTGGACCGCAACGACGCAGTATTCGTTTTATCCTCAGCTCTTGGTGCCGGCGCCGTGGCTGGGCTATGTCGTGTACGCTGCCTGGATGGTGCTGCCTTGCGCGTTGCGCGCGATTGATGAGAAGAGGTTTGACTGATGGCTCGGTTGGACGGGAGCATGATGGCGGGCGCGGCGTGCGGCTCGGATGCGCCGGCGATTGAAGTGCGGGGCCTGAACTTTACCTACCCCGGGCCTGAGGCACCGGTGTTCGAGGGGCTCGATTGGCGTGTTTCCCAAGGAGCGTTTGCGCTGCTTGTTGGCGGTACCGGATCGGGCAAGTCGACGCTGCTCTCGCTGCTCAAACCCGAGATTTCGCCGGCGGGCGAATGCACTGGCGAGCTGCGCGTGCTGGGCGAGAGCGTTGCCGATATGGACGTTCGGGCGTCCGCGGAGCGCGTGGGCTATGTGTTTCAGGACCCCGAGAACCAGATCGTGTGCGAAACCGTGTGGCACGAGATGGCGTTTGGCCTGGAAAACCTAGGCATGTCGCGCGACGAGATGCGCCGCCGCGTAGCCGAGACCAGCTATTTCTTTGGGTTGGAGGATTGGCTTCACCGCGATACCGATACGCTTTCGGGCGGACGCAAGCAGCTGCTGTCGCTGGCAGCCGTGCTGGCGTTGCGCCCGCGCGTGCTGCTGCTCGACGAACCCACGTCCCAACTGGATCCCGTTGCCGAGAAAAATTTTCTGCATGCGCTGTTTCGCGTGAATCGCGAGCTGGGCTGTACGGTTGTTGTGGCAACGCACCAGCCGCGTCCGATGCTCGAATACGCGACGTGCGCGTATCGGATTGAGGGCGGCCGCGTATGCGAGGTCGCTGACATCGCCTCCTTGGGGCATCGTGAAGAGCTGTTTTCTGGCGAGGTGCCAGGGTGGGGTGTCTCGTGGCGTGCAAAAAACGGAGTTTTCAGCAGCGCCAGTGGCCAGCTGGGCTCTTTGGACCCGCGCGCGGGCGCTCCGGGTGCAGAAAAAGGGTTGAAATCGGACAAATCGGGTGAATTTGAGGCGCAAATACTGCCGCAAGACGACTCGGGGGCGCCATCGCGCGCCGGTGGATGCCGAATACTCCCAAAAATGCACGCTGGGTCGGCTACCACCCTGGCAGGGAGCTGGTTTCGCTACGATCGGGCGTCCGGCTGGGTGCTGCGCGGACTCGATGCGGCGTTCTCGGCTGGCACGGTGCATGCGGTTGTTGGCGGTAACGGCTGCGGTAAGTCGACAATGCTTTCGGTGCTGGCCAAGACGGTCAAGTTGCAGCGTGGGCATATGGAGCGCGGGGCAGGATCAGCAGCGCTGCTGCCACAGAATCCCAAGGCGTTGCTGGTTGCCGAGACGGTGCGCGACGAGCTGATGGAATGGGCTTCGACCTGCGGATATGACGAAACTGTGGCGCGGGAGCGCGCGGCGAGCCTGGGGCTGTCGGGCCTGGATGGGCGCCACCCGTACGATCTTTCGGGTGGGCAGCGTCAATTGCTTGCGTTGGCAAAGCTGCTGCTGATTGGCCCCGAGCTGCTATTGCTCGATGAGCCGACCAAGGGTTTGGACCTGGCCAGCCGCCGCATCATCGCTCGCGCCCTGCGTGATCATGCGAAGGCTGGCGGCACCGTCATCATGGCCACGCACGATCTGGACTTTGCCGAGCAGGTTGCCGATGACATTGCCATGATGTTCGACGGCGAGATTGCCTGCATGGAGCCGCCGGCCGACTTCTTTGCTGACAACGTGTTTTATAGGGCGTGATGGGATGACGGATTATCGCGTCGCGCGCCTACTCGCAAAACTGGAGATCTCGCTGCTGCTGGCGGTGCCAGCCGTGATGGCTGCGGCGTTGCTGGCGGGCGTTGAGCAAGCGGCGCTTGCCATGTTTGTCGTGGTGGCGCTGGTGCTTGCGTTGTTCTTGGCGGGCTATGAGGCGTCGCGCCCGGGCTTGCGCCAGATTATGCCCACGCTGGTTCTGGCAGCGTTGGCCGCGGCGGGGCGCATTCTGTTTTGCCCCATTCCCGACTTTAAACCTGTGAGTGCCATTGCCATCATCGCCGGGGCGTCACTCGGTCGTCGTAACGGCTTTATGGTCGGTGCGCTGGCGGCGCTGACCAGTAATTTCTTTTTTGGACAGGGCATGTGGACGCCGTGGCAGATGTATGCCTGGGGTCTAGTTGGCTATGTTGGCGGCGTGCTGGCGCATGCGGGTGCGTTCGACCGTGCGGATGGCACCGTGCGCATGCCGGCGCTGATGGCGTATGGCTTTGCGTCGGGTCTGCTCTACGGCGTGGTGATCAACGCCTACGACATCATCGGTTTTGTACAGCCGCTTACGTGGGCGGGCGCCGTGGCGCGTCTTGCCACGGCGGTGCCGTTCGATATCACGCACGGACTCGCGACCTGCGTGTTTTTAGCTGCCCTGTACAAGCCCTGGTGTCGCCGCATCAACCGAGTCGTCGTGAAATACGGGCTGTAGGGCTGGTTGCGCCGGAGTGGGAATCAATACTGTCGAAGTGCCATTTTAAAACCATGCCGGTTTACGGGGCTAGATTGGCGCAGGCCGACCATACCGGCTTTTTTCGAAATAGAGCAAGCCGTTTACCTGCGGTTTTATTATTTCGGAATTCCGTATGGTTAGGGGTTCGCGATTCAGCCCCGTAAACCGGCATGGTTTTGAAATGGCCGGCTGATATGACGGGTAACGTGGCCCTCAGGGAGCCAAATTGATCCGTTTTCTTTCCGTCCCCAGACGTCCCCGGGGGATCAGCTGAACCCGCCCGCCACGAAATCGGCCCATCTACTACGTTTGGCCCGACACCCCCAAGCACAACCGCGTTTTATGAAAAACCGCAGGCTTTCTACCTGCGGTTTTCTTTTTGCGTTGTTCGCTGTGGTTGAGGAAACGTAGTAGATGGGCCAGTTTCGTGGCAAGCGGGCCGCGTGGATGCCCTCGCGAGGTGAAAAAATGATCCTTTTCCTCCGTCCCCAGGGGATCAGTTGGGGCTAGAGCTCTAGGGCGAGGGTGACGGGGCAGTGGTCGCTGCCAAAGATGTCGCCGCGGATGCCGGCGTCGCGCACATTGCCGGCGATTGCGTCGCTTACCAGGAAGTAGTCGATGCGCCAGCCGGCGTTGTTTTTGCGGGCATTAAAGCGATAGCTCCACCAGCTGTAGACGCCCTCGATGTCGGGGTTTGCCGCGCGCCAGGTATCGGTAAAACCGGCGTCGAGCAGCTCGGTAAACTTACCGCGCTCTTCGTCCGAAAAGCCGGCGTTGCCGCGGTTGGACTTGGGATTCTTAAGGTCGATTTCCTCGTGCGCCACGTTAAAGTCGCCGCAGGTTACGACGGGCTTGCTGGTCTCGCGCTCAAGCGCGCTCAAAAAGCCGCGATAGGCATCGTCCCAGGCCATGCGCACATCGATGCGCGCGAGCTCATTTTGGGCGTTGGGCGTATAGACGTCGACAAACCAAAACTTGTCGAATTCGAGCGCGCAGACGCGGCCCTCGGTTGCGGCCTGGGCGACGAGCTCGGTCGCTTCGCCCTCGCTAGCGTAGGGTAGCAGCGCATCGGCGTGCAGCGTGCGCAGCGGTTCCTGGCGGCTAAAGACCGCAGTACCCGAATAACCTTTACGCTCGGCGTAGCTCCAGGTTTGGTGATAACCGGGCAGGTCGATATCGACCTGGCCCTCTTGCAGCTTGGTCTCCTGGAGCGCCAGAATATCGACGTCGAGTTCTTGCGCGATCTGGATAAAGCTCGGGTCCTTTTTGAGCACGGCGCGCAGGCCGTTGACGTTCCACGAGGCGAAAGTGTAAGTCTGAGGCATGGTGTCCTTTCGACGGGGTTGGCAGGCTTAAGATTAGCGCAACAGGGGCGGTGGTGGGCTCCGCGCGTGCCGACTCAAAGGCCGCATGCTGGGACATCGCCCGACGCTGCCCGACCAACAAGGACGGAGGACTCATATGACGCAGGCGATAACGGACTCCAAACAGGCCTCCGCCGCGCTGGCGGAGCTGTTCGATACCCACAAGCGCGTGGTGTTCTTTGGCGGCGCCGGTGTTTCCACGGCGAGCGGCATCCCCGATTTCCGCGGCGTGGACGGCCTGTATCACCAGCAGTTTGCCTACCCGCCCGAGACTATGCTCTCGCATAGCTTTTTCGAGGCGCATCCGGCCGAGTTCTTCGACTTTTACCGCACCAAGATGATCGCGCTTGGCGCCAAGCCCAACCGCTGCCACACCAAGCTGGCCGAGCTGGAGCGCGCCGGCAAGCTAAATGCCGTGGTGACGCAAAATATCGATGGCCTGCATCAGATGGCCGGCTCGCAGCGCGTGTTCGAGCTGCACGGCTCGGTCCATCGCAACATTTGCCAGTCGTGCGGCGCGGTCTATAGTGCCGAGTGGATTTGCTCGCGCGAGCACGAGGACGCCGCGGGCGTGCCCGTGTGTCCTGCGTGCGGTGGGCGCATCAAGCCCGATGTGGTGCTCTATGAGGAGCCGCTCGATGAGCATGTGCTGACCGGCGCCGTTGCCGCCATCGCCGCGGCCGATGCCCTCATTGTGGGCGGGACCTCGCTCGTGGTGTATCCGGCGGCAGGCCTTACGCGTTACTTTACCGGCGATACGCTGGCCATTTGCAATCTTGCTCCCACCGATCAGGATGCAAATGCCGACCTGCTGATTTCTTGCGACATCGCGGCCGCGTTTGCGTTCTAGCCCGTGTGCGCGGATACAATAGAAAGACTGATTGCAAAGCGACCCCGCCGCCTGCGCTCGAGCGCGGCGGCGCGGGCATTTGAGGAGGATGTTCATGGCGAACGATAGCAAGACATGGCGGTGCGGAAAGTACGAGCTCAGCTTTGACCGTCCGCGCATCATGGGCGTCCTCAACGTGACGCCCGATTCGTTTAGCGACGGCGGGGAGCACTTCGACCCGGATGCCGCCATCGAGTACGGCCTGGCGATGCTCGACGCCGGTGCTGACATCATCGACGTGGGCGGCGAGTCCACGCGCCCTGGTTTTACCCCGGTCAACCCCGACGAGGAGGCTCGCCGCGTGCTGCCCGTGGTGCGCGCGCTGGCCAAAGAGGGCGCTATCGTCTCGATTGATACGCGTCATGTGGCGGTTGCCAAGGCGGCCGTGCGCTGCGGCGCCTCGATCGTCAACGACGTGACGGGCTTCACCGACCCCAAGATGGTTGAGTTCGTTAAGACGAGCACCTGCGGCGTCATCGTGATGCACGCCGGCGAGGTCGCTGCGAGCGCTCGCACGCACGCGACGGTGCAGCTCGATACCTCGGCCGCGGCGTTTGTTGCCGAGAAGGCGCGCGAAGCGGCCGCCGAGGCTGCGCGCGAGGCCGAGAAGCCCGCCCGCCGTCGCCGTGGCAAGCTGCTGGGCGAGCCCAAGACGGAGGCCAAGCTGCCGGGCGGCGTGGTGCAGCCCTCGCTGCCGTTTGGCGATCCGGAGCCCGCGTCCGAGCCTACGGACGAGCAGAAGCAGGAGGCACCGGCCGCCGAAGAGGCTGCCCCTGTCGCCGAGGCCGCCGCGAACACTGAGTCCGCGCCGGAGCCCAGCGACCACCTGGCCGCCATGATGCGCCGCAGCGCCCGCCGCGAGGAGGCTTATGTTCCCACCTCGCAGCTTCGCCGCTTTACCCTACCTGATTCGGCGCCCATCATGCGCCGCGTCATGGGCTTTCTGTCCGATCAGGCCCGCGCGCTCATCCACGCCGGCGTGTCGCGCGACCGCATCTGCATCGATCCGGGCCCGGGCTTTGGCAAGACGGCCAACGAGGATATCGTCATCCAGCGCGAGACCGCCAAGATGGCGTCGCTGGGCTATCCGCTCATGTGCGCCGTGTCGCGCAAGCGCTTTGTGGGCGCTGTCTCGGGCGTGACCGAGGCCGCCGAGCGCGATGCCGCCACGTTCGGCGTGTGCCTGGGCGCTATCCAGGCCGGTGCCAACATTGTGCGCGTGCACGACGTCGCGGGCTTTGCGCAGTTCCTGAACGGTTACTGGGCTGTTGCTAAGCCGCAGCCGCGTCGCGCGTTTGTGGCCGTGGGCTCCAACCTGGGGCATCGTTGCGACAACATCCGTGCCGCGCGCGACATGATCGCCGAGATTCCGCTCACCTGCGTGTCCAACTGCTCGCGCATCTACGAGAGCGAACCGGCCTACGAGACGCGTCAGGACGCCTTCGCCAATGCCGTCATCGAGATCAAGACCGAGCTGGCGCCGTTGGTGCTGCTCGATGAGCTTATGAAGATCGAGGCCGAGCTGGGGCGCGACCGCTCCAAGAAGGCCAAGGCCAATGGCCCACGCACCATCGACCTGGACCTGCTGTGGATGGACGGCGAGACCCACGGCGGTAAAAAGCTGCGCCTGCCGCATCCGCTCATTGGCGAGCGCGACTTTGTGCTGGTGCCGCTCGAGGACCTGATGCACGACCCGGCGCGGTTCTTCCGCTACAACGGCGTCGAGGTCAAGGAGCCCGAGGATCGCGTGGGCCATATCGTGGGCGAATTGGGGCGTATGTAGATGATTGAGATGAACGCTGTAGCCGCTGGCACTGAGCTCGACGCCGCGCGCGATGCGGGTCGCGAGGGTGTGTCCGCGGGCTGGTGCGCTTGGAGCGTGAGCGAGGCGTCGCTGACGTTTTCGCTGGTCGTTCGCCCCGACGTGAACATGCACGCCTTCCACGGCCTGCCGTTTGTGGCCGCGATGGGCATGATGGACGCGCTCGTGGGAACGGCTGCGGCACCGGGGCTGGGCCTTGCCGGCAAGGTGGGCATTCAGTGGCCGAGCGATATTGTCTGCGGCGCGCCCACGTTTGAAACGTCGTTTGCACGCGTCGCCGTCAACGGTGGCGCCGGTGCCGCAGGCATGTTCGGTGCCGTGACGGTGGATATTGAGCGCGCGGCGCTGGGCGAGCTTGGTGTGGATGCGGCTGACGAAGCGCTGATCGAGGCATTGGCCACCGCCGTGTTGACCCGCGTGGATACCTGGGCGGTTGTCGCCAACACGCCGCAGGGTGCTGCCGGTCCGTTGGCTCCCGTGCTGGGCGAGTACTTCGACATGGTGCCGCTGCTCGGTCGCCAGGTTGCGGCGGTGTCGCCCAACGGTTTGCCGCTTGCGGTCGGTGTGTTTGCGGGCCTGGACATCTGGGGCCGCGCGACCATCAAGACCGATGCCGGCGAGCAGGAGTTTCCGCCCGAGGCTGTACGGATTCGCGGACTGTAGCGCGAGGTGCCAGCGCTCAAAGACAACGATGACAACAAGACCCTCCTCGGCCTGCGCCGGGGAGGGTTTCGCTTGCTTGGGGGATGGGTCGCCAGCGCCCTATTCCTCAAAACTGAAAATTTTTCGATTTTGAGGAATAGGCTTGGCGAGCATTTGCGGGGACTGTGGCATCGGGCGTGCTTGACTTAAGCTCCTGCTCTATCCCAGCTCCTGCATGCGGCGATAGATTTCGCAGATGCCCTTAATGGTGAGTTGGCCATCGACCACGTCGAAGGCATCGGTCGAATCGGCGACGATGCCGGCGAGACCGCCCGTGGCGATAACGGTGGCATCGTCGCGGCCCAGCTCGCGCTTCATGCGCGCGACCAGGCCCTCGGCCATGGCGGCAGCGCCCATCACGGCGCCGACCTTGATGCATTCCTCGGTGTCGCGGCCGATGGCGTGCTCGGGCGCCTCGAGCGGCACGCTGGCGAGCTTGGCGGCTCGGGCGGCAAGCGCGTCCATGGAGATGCGGATGCCCGGCGCGATCGCTCCGCCAATGTAATAGCCGTCCTCGTCGATGACATCGATATTGGTTGCGGTGCCAAAGTCCACCACGATCGCCGGCGCGCCGTAGAAAGTCTCGGCTGCGATGGCGTTGGCGACGCGATCGGCACCTACGGTCTGGGGACGCGCCGCGCGCAGCTTGGTCACGGCGGCCGTCTGCGGTCCGATGACGATGGCGTCCGCGGCAATGCGGTCGGCCACGGCGTGCCACTCGCGCGAGAGCTGCGGCACCACGCCGGCAAAGGCGATCGCGTCGACCGCATCGAGTGAAAGGCCGTACATCTTAAAGAAGCCCATCAGGCGCACATGGATCTCGTCGGCGGTATAGGAGCGGTCGGTGGGCATGCGCCACGACTGCACCAGCTCGTTTCCGTCAAACAGGCCCATGGCCGTCTGCGTGTTTCCCATATCGATAGCGAGCAGCATGTCTACTCCCGGTGTTGGCATAAAAGGACGCGCACCATTGTATACGCGCCGTCGACGGCGCTCGGCTGCGATTCGTTCACGGCGATATGGGCTGAGGGGTTTTAAATATGAAGGAATTATGCTCTACGAGATTTTCCTTGCCGTTTACCGAACTCCCACGTAATATACCTTCTTGCGCACATGAGGCGCCCAGACATTGCGGGGTGGAGCAGTCTGGTAGCTCGCCGGGCTCATAACCCGGAGGTCGTAGGTTCAAATCCTGCCCCCGCGACCAAGACTTTTAGCAGCTCAGAGGTATTGTTCCTCTGAGCTGTTTTCTTTTATCTTGACAATGCAGCGAGGACTCCTGAGCGGAATATGAGCAGATTGCAACGACCGCCAAGGCAAAACAGATGCCAATAAAACTAAAACCAGCTAAATAGAAGTGAAGAACCCGTAGAATCTTTCTCAGTGGAAAAGGCTATCAAGTGAGGGTCCGTATGCCAGGAAAGAAAGCCGATGCAGAAGCTTTTGCAAGCAGGTGGGCGAACAAGGGAAATGAGAACCAGGACACGCAACGGTTCTGGATCGACTTCTATCAGAATGTCCTGGGTGTTGAGGATGCGGTCTCGAGACTTGAGTTCGAGAAGCCCGTCTCCACCGATGCGAGCACGCACGATGGGTATATCGACGTCTTCATACCGTCGGCCAAAACTCTTGTCGAGCAAAAGTCGCTGGGAATCGATCTCGCCAAGGAGGAGACGCGCCAGGGCCGCAAGGTGACGCCCGCGAAGCAGGGCAACGCTTACGCTCAGGGCATGCCCCTCTCCCAACAGCCGCGCTACATCATCGCTTGCAATTTTGCCGAGTTTTGGGTCTTCGACCGCGAGCGGGACTCGCTCTGCCGGGAGCCTCTCTTCAGGTTGCCGCTCGCCGAGCTCCCCAAGAACCTCGCGGCCATTCAGTTCCTCAAGGGCGGGGCGGAGGCCCCGGCCACGATCTCCCGCGCCGTTTCCGTCGAGGCCGGCAAGATCATGTCGAAACTCCATGACCAGGTCGCCGAGGCGTTCGATGATCCCGACACGCCCGAGAATCACCATGCGCTCTCCGTGCTCATGACGCGCCTCATGTTCCTCATGTTCTGCGAGGACTCGGGACTCGTGGCCCCCAACGCCTTCCGTGACTACGTCGCCCACTTCTCGGCAGGCGATCTCAGGCGCGGCCTCAAGGACCTTTTCGTTTGGCTCGACACCAAGGACGAGGAACGTGACAAGTACGCCGAGCCCTGGCTGAAGAAACTGCCCTACATGAACGGCGGTCTCTTCCGGGAGAAGACGGAGATTCCGCCCCTGTCCGAGAACTTCCGCCATACGCTCATCGTCGAGGGGTGCCAGGAGTTTGATTGGTCGGGCGTGAGCCCCACGGTCTTTGGCTCCATCTTCGAGGGCGCGCTGTCCCACGACCACCGCCGCGCAAACGGCCAGCATTTCACGAGCCCCGAAAACATCCACAAGGTCATAGACCCGCTCTTCCTCGACGGCCTTAAGGCTGAGTTCGAGGAGGCCCGTGCTAAGCCCGTCGCGGGCGGTGCGAGGACCCGTGCTCTCAAGGAGCTCCATGAGAAGATCGGTAGCGTCTCTATCCTCGACCCGGCTGCCGGGTCAGGCAACTTCCTGACGGAGAGCTACCTGTGCCTGAGGCAGCTGGAGAACCGCATCCTCTTCGAGCTCCAGGGTGAGCAGACGTCATTCAGCTTTGAGGATTCCGGCGATCGCGACGTGCTGGTCAACCTAAAGAACTTCCACGGTATTGAGCTGGAGGACTTCGCTTGTTGCGTTGCCCGCACGGCTCTCTGGATCGCCGAGAAGCAGGCGGACGCTGACACCGCAAAAGTGACGCAGCGCGTCTATCAGGAACTTCCGCTCACGGACTACGAGGGCATCGTCAACGCCAACGCCCTCCGCATCGATTGGAACGACGTCGTTCCGGCCGACGAGGTCGACTATGTCCTCGGAAACCCGCCGTTCATCGGGTATTCGAACCTCAACGAGGAGCAAAAGGCCGACCGCGTCGACATATTTGGCAAAACGGGCGGCGTGCTCGACTACGTGGCTTGTTGGTATCGCAAAGCGGCTGACTACACGCGTGAGACGCAGGCGCGCTGCGCGTTCGTATCAACCAACTCCATATGCCAGGGGCAGCAGGTCGAACCGTTGTGGAAACCACTTTTTGAAGACAAGGTCAATATTAACTTCGCCCACAAGTCCTTCGTATGGAACTCCCAAGCCGCCGACGAAGCTCATGTGCACGTGGTCATTGTTGGTTTCTCCCGGGTTAATGGCACTAAAAAAGACTTATTCGATCGCAGTGGCAGCAAGAGTGAGGTAACACACATCAACGCATATCTTGCAGCCGCACCGGATGCTTTCGTTTCAAGGAGGGCAAAGCCAATTTGCGATGTCCCTGCAATGATGGCGGGTGGTAAGCCGACCGATGGTGGAAACCTTCTTCTCACGCAGGAGGAACGCGACGAGCTGCTGTGCCGCGAACCAGATGCCGCCCCATATATCAAGCCATTTTCAATGGGTGCCGAATACATCAACGGCATACCGCGCTACTGCATCTGGCTAGATGGCGTCGACCCGGCGGTACTGACAAAGCTCCCGCTGGTCCGCACCCACGTCCAGGCCGTAAGGGAATTTCGATTTACATCAAAGAAGGCAGCAACACAGAAGAAAGCCGCAACCCCATGGCTCTTCGACGAGGTGCGTCCGCCCAAGGGTAAGAGTTATATCGCGGTTCCCAAGGTTTCTTCCGGTCGCCGAAAGTACGTCCCCATGGGCTTTGTGACCAACGAGATGATCCCAGGAGACATGCTTTTTTCGGTTTCGAATGCCGGTCTTTATGAATTCGGCATCCTAGAAAGCCAGTTCCACAACGCTTGGATGCGACAGGTCGCCGGCCGTTTAAAGAGTGATTATCGTTATACGAACACCATCGTCTATAACAACTTCGTCTGGCCTGATGCCTCGACCGAACAGCACGGATATATCGAGTCCTGCGCACAGGAGGTTCTAGACGCCCGCGCAGAGCACCCCGATGCGACCCTTGCGGACATGTACAATCCGGACAACGAATTCCTCTTTCCGGATCTTATGAAGGCGCATGCGGAGCTTGATGCGGCGGTTGAATCGGCATATGGCGTCGACTTCGACGGGGACGAGAACAAGATTGTTTCCCATCTGTTCAACCTCTATGCCGAAAAGGTCGGTGAATAGCGGTGACGATGCCCAAATGGCATGAGACCATGCGGCCCGTCCTTGAGGCGCTGGCGAAAAGCGATGGGTGCCTGACCGGCTCCGATCTTCAAGAAGCGGTGGCGACCACATTCGACATGACGGGCGACGAGCGTGCCGAGCGCCTCAAGAGCGGACAGCTGAGGTTCTACAACCGCGTGTACTGGGGAATTACCGACCTGGAGAAGGCCAAACTCCTCGAATACGGGGAGAAGAAGGGGACCTATCGAATCACTGGCGCTGGCAGGTCGTACCTCGCCGATTGCCCCGGCCCCATCACGGCAAAGGCGCTCTACGACCGGTGCCCAGCCTTCAAGGCCTGGAAGGACGGCTACCGTGCCGCCAGCAAGGCCAAGGCATCGGCCGAGACGCCCGTGGCACCCGCCGAGGAGGACCAGGAGTCGCCTCAAGAGATCATGGAGTCCGCCTACGGCGAGATCCGAAGCGCGCTCGCCGACGACCTCATCTCCGCCATCATGGCTAAGGACCCGTACTTCTTCGAGCACCTGGTGGGCAAGCTGCTCGTGGCGATGGGATACGGCGAGAGCCTGGAATCCCATGCGGACGTCACCAGGAAGAGCGCCGACGAGGGAATCGACGGCGTGGTGCGCGAAGACCGCCTCGGGTTCGGCACCATCTGCTACCAGGCCAAGCGCTGGGATCCTTCTAGGACGGTCGGTCGCCCCGAGGTGCAGGCGTTTGTCGGGGCCCTCTCCGGCAAGGGCGTATCCAAGGGCCTGTTCATCACCACGGCCAGGTTCTCCAAGGAGGCCCGCAGGTATGCCGACGGTCTTCTGGGCCAGACGGTCGTGCTCGTCGACGGTCCTGCCCTCGCCGGCCTCATGATCGACTACGGCGTCGGCGTGAGCACGAGACAGGTGTACCAGATCAAGGCTGTGGACACCGATTTCTTCGAGGAGTAGCACACGGTTCTCAGCGTGCCCTGAAGCCGCCCGCGGAAGACCTCGTTGCGCCTGGCAGGACCTTGAGCCCGCCGCTCTCGTACCCATGTCAACAGGCCCCGATCCCCGCATCGTCCGGGGATACGGTCCAGTAGCGGCAGTGGCGGCAGCGCGCTTCATTCTTGTCCGGTGCCAGCACATCTCCGAGGGCGTCTGCCGCAGCTCGCTTGGCGCGGTCATCGGTATGGGAATAGCGCTTCAGCATCTCCACGGTCTTGTGGCCCGTGATTTGCATCGTGGTCGCCATATCGACGTGGCAGTCCCTCTGGAGGATGCTGGTGGCCGTATGGCGCAGGCCGTGTATCGTGATTTCGGGTGGAAGGCCATAGCTGAGCTTCTGCTTCCTGAACCACTTCTCGAACGTCGTCTTGAGGGTATGCTTACCTCTTCTCGCCTGGACGATGGGGGTCGAGCCCGTTTGGTCCAGTCCTATGCGTTTGAGCTGGGCGGCTTGAACTTCCCTCCATTCCGTCAACGCGTCGATCAGGAGCGGCGGGCACGGGTTCTTGTAGATGCAGTCGTAGTCGATGGTCTTCTGGAACACGCTCTTCAGTAATGAGCATTGATGCCATCAAGCTGATTAACGAGTGGGGCATTCCCTGCGTAGTACTGACGAAGGGCATTCTTCCAATTGAGCTTGCCGAGCTTTCAGACATCAACCAATACGGCATCACGCTCGTTTCTTTGGATGAGAACTTCCGCGAGGAGATGGAACCAGGTGCCGCACCGCCGGCTGACAGGCTTGCCGCCCTCAAGGCACTCAGCGACGCAGGCTGCAAGACGTGGGCGAGCATGGAGCCCTACCCAATGCCGAACGTGCACGAGCAGGAGCTGCAGCCTATTCTCGAGGCGGTTTCGTTTGCGGACCAGATTGTCTTTGGGAGGGTACACTACAATCGGCGCGCGAGTGCTTATGGGGATCTGGACGCCTTCCATCGTGGGGCTGCAGACCAGGTGCGCACGTTCTGCGAGGAGAACGGCTTCGATTGCCACATCAAGAAGGGGACTGCGGATTAGTCACCGTGGCACCGAGGCATAAGAAAAGCCCGACGCATCGGGCTTTTCCAGGTGTCGACCGAAGCCTTCCACCGCTCTTGGCTACATTCTATCACGCTCGTCAAGCTTTTAGTCCCGCGTCTATCCGTTGCTCACAAACTGTCGGAGGGCGGTTAACTTGCCATGCGCACTCGTCTTGATGAGTTTCGAGTAAATGTTGAATGGCAGCTCGGCGCGGTATTTCTCGAGAATCGATTCGTAGCCCGCAACGAGTTGCTTGCACTCTGTCTTAGTGAAGCCCATGCGGCGCATGAGATAGGCCAGAAGTATGACGTAGTCAGTGATGTCCGTAAAGTCGATCTTGCCCACGCCCGTCTCCTGCTTGAGTAGCTGCGCCACGCCCGTACTGATGGAGCCTGACTTGAAACGAACGTCGACAATGACGCCGTTGTGCGCGATTGCATTGCGGAAATCCTTAAGTGCGAAGATGATGTCCTTCAGACGGAGCTCTGACTCAAGGTTGTTGGGCATGCCGAGATCGCGCACAACGGCGGTCTTCACGCGCTTGTCGAGGCAATCGTAGAACGCGCCGAAGTTACCTAGCGTCATGACCTCGAAGATGGCCCAGATGGGCGTGTCCTTGTCCGCATCACGAAAGTGGCCTATCACGGGACGCTTGCGGTAGTCGAAGATGATGCCATCGACCTCGCTGCGAAGCCTCTGGCGCCTCTCCCATGCCTCGCGGTAGGGCCTACCTGAACAGCTGCGATAGTCCGTGAGGCTAGTCCGCCATATATCCTCGAAAGCCTCTGACCTGGCATCGCGAAGCACAGCTTCCAGGGTGTAGTTCTTAAGCGCAGTCTCGATAGCCATGACGCGTGAGTAGAACAGCGTTTTGAGCTGCGTATCGAAATCGTAGAGTGCGGCCATCTGCGAGAAGTCGGTCAAAGGCAGCCTGTTGGAAGCTGTACTGGCGAATCGGTAGCCCTTGTATCCGTGGTAGTAGCCGATGTTCTTGAGCCTACGCTTCTGGCTGGATCCATTGATGTCTATGCCGCTATCGCGGAGGTGCTTCATGAGAGAGTTCAGCGTCTTGGGCAATTGGTGCTCCTGAGTGCTCGTAGTTCAACCGCACCATTTTACCGCAGGGCATCTGGCGCTATGGCGCGTCCAGGCCATTCTGCTGGAAACACAGCTGGGAAACGCCAGCTATCGAAACTAGTTTGTGACGCGCCAATAGCCTGTAACCGTACTAATCGGGTGCAGGCCGCTTTGCGCTATCTGCTGAAGAGAAAGGCAGGCCGGCATGGCAGGTGATACATATGACATTGAAAATTTCGAGCGCGCCGCGCTTACGACTTGCACACCGACCCCTATTGTCCGCAAAGACCGAATTTCCGTGGTCAATTCTTCGGGCGAGGACGACTTCGTTCTCGTTTTGGACATCGAAGCCTCGACCAATCACTCTGTTGCTCGCGTGAGCGACAGCGAGGTGTTCTTGCGGCAGAATGATAAGAGCGTAAAACTCAGCCGTGAACAGGTCTTTGCCTTCGAGTACGACAAGGGTCAGAGAATCTTCGAGGATGAGCTTGTCGAGGATTCTTCCCTAGATGACGTGGATCATGAAGTACTTGACCGCTATAAAAGGATTCTTGGAACCGAGGTTTCCGACGACCAAGTCCTTAGAAGTCTCCGTTTCATGCGTGACGGAAAGCTGACCGTTGCTGGAGCCCTGCTATTCATGCGGGATCCCTCCGCAATGATGCCGCAGGCTCGAGTTCGCGTCGGGCGTTATGACGGCGTCAAGATGGAGACGGGCGAGCGTCTCAACATCACGAAAGAGCGAAGCTTCTGCGGGCCGCTGCTCAAGGTTATCCAAGATGCCTACGAACTCATCTCGAGCATGCTCCGAGAATTTCAGTTCCTGGGGCCTGACGGGAAATTCCAGACCGTGCCCGAGTATCCTGAGTTCGCCTGGTTCGAGGATCTGGTCAATGCGGCGATGCATCGCGACTACTCGTTCCGCGGCGACTACATCCGGGTTTCGATGTTCGATGACCGTCTAGAAATCGTCAGTCCGGGCGCGCTCCCCAACATCGTGACGCTTGACAACATGAGGACCACTCGTTACTCGCGCAACCTACGCATCGCACGCACGCCGGTCGAATTCGGCTGGGTCCGAGAGTTAAACGAGGGCGTCAAGCGCATTTATACCGAGATGCAGAACTCCCTACTCAACGACCCAGTCTACACGGAGCCTGATGGGGTGAGGGTTCAGCTAACGCTTGAGAACAATATCGTCGCCAGAACCCTCAGGAGAAGCAAAGCTCTTGAGGACAAAGTGTCACCCGAGGCGATCGCCTCGTTAGGAGAGTATGAGCTCGCCGCCGTTAGGCTGGCCTTTGCAAACGGAAGGGTAACAGCAAGGGAGCTTGCGGCGCACATCGGAAGAAATCGCCACACAGCAAGCCGAGTGCTTGGCAAGTTAATCGAGGAAGATGGGATGCTCGAATGGCACGGCTCCTCTCCCAACGATCCAAAACAGTCCTACACGATAAGATAGGGTGATCGCTCTATGTCGCGCCTCTGCCGCAGCGGCGTTAATGGCCCGAGGGGCTGTTCTTCTGTCGCTTTCCCGTGGGTGGCTTATTTGGTGTGCGTCAGTAAGGCGTGAACTAGGGAGCTGCCGCTGACCAAATCTCATTTCGGACATGACAGTCCTTTTCCGGACATTCGCGGACAATGTCCGGAAAGGGGCTGAAATGTCCGGAATGGCGAGGCTGTCCTACGCTCGGGTTGCCGTGGCGTGGTCCTCGGTATGACGGCGGGGCGATGCCGTCGGCCTGCCCGCTTTTCCGCTCGGGCTTCTGCTCTCAGCCTCTCAAACAAAATCTTGATCTGTAACAGATAAGGGTCAAAAGTGGGCCTAAGTGTTACAGATTGAGATTGTTGAGGATAGGTCGAGGGGAATTTCTCAATCTGTAATAGGTGGGCCCGAATTGGGTGGCTAGGTGTTACGGATCAAGATTCTCTGGCGGGGCGGGTTGGTTTATCTAAATCTGTAACACGAGGGACGGATTTTGCCGAGTAACTGTTACAGATTGAGACAAGCCGGCAGTCGGTCCCACCCCATCCACCTGCCGCCACCTGATATTCGCCGATTTTCGTTGTGCCGCCGTGCTCCCATGCCATATCCTCTAGACAACTACGCGGCATCATCGCCGCCGCGCCTACAAGAGAGGAATATCCATGACCGCACCTGCATCCAAGCTGCTCCAGCCCATTACGGTTGGCCCCCTTGAGCTCAAGAACCGCATTATGTTCCCGCCGCTGACCACCGGCTACGAGGAGCGCGACGGTTCCATCGGCGAGCGCAGCCTGGCTTTTTACGGGCGCCTGGCCCGCGGCGGCGTGAGTTACATCGTCATCGGCGACGTCGCTCCCGTTATGACCGCGAGCCCCACGCCCAAGCTGGCGACCGACGCCCAGATCCCCACGTTTAAGGCGCTGGCCGATGCCGTCCACAAGTACGGCGCCAAGGTTGCGCTGCAGCTGTTCCACCCCGAGTACGACGTGCCCGGCGTTGGCCGCATGGTCATGGGCTCCATGGCTGCCGCCAAGGCCGCGCAGGAGGCCAAGGCCGCCGGCGACGAGGAGATCTTTGCCGCCAAAATGGCCGAGTCCAACGAGATCCGCAAGCAGGCCTACGCCAAGCTGCACCACGACATGCAGCACTTTGTGAACGAGGCGAGCGTGGAGCAGCTCACCCAGATCAAGGAGGCCATCGCCGCCTCTGCCGCCCGCGCGCAGCAGGCCGGCATCGACGCCATCGAGGTCCACGGCGACCGTCTGGTGGGTTCGCTGTGCTCGGCAATCCTCAACAAGCGCACCGACGAGTACGGTGGTTCGTTCGAGAACCGCGTCCGCTATGCTCTGGAGGTCGTCGCCGCCATTAAGGAGGCCGCGCCGCAGCTGATGGTGGAGTACAAGCTCCCCGTGATCATGGAGAACCCCGACGGTACGCCGCGCGGCAAGGGCGGCCTGCAGCCCGACGAGGCCTGCGAGTTCGCCAAGCTGCTCGAGGGCGCCGGCATCGACATGATCCAGGTCGCACAGGCAAACCACACCGGCAACATGGGCGACACCATTCCGCCCATGGGCGCCGTGCCCTACAACTGGACGCTGCCGGTGGCCGAGCGCGTCAAGGCCCTGGTCTCCGTGCCGGTGGCCACCGTCGGCCGTGTTGTCTCGGTCGAGGCCGGCGAGAAGATTCTGGAAGACGGCGCCGCCGACATCATCGCCTACGGCCGCTCGCTCATGTGCGACCCCGACATTGCACTGAAGGCCGCCACGGGTGAACCCATCCGCGAGTGCCTCAACTGCAACAAGGGCTGCGTCGATGCGATTCAAAACCGCAAGTACATCTCGTGCGTGCTCAATGCCGAGAACGGCGACGAGGCGACCATCGTCATCAAGCCGGGCGAGGGCGACAAGAAGATCGCCGTGGTGGGCGGCGGTATTGCCGGCCTGGAGGCCGCGCGCGTGGCGGCCAAGCGCGGCTACGATGTGACCGTTTACGAGGCGAGCGATCATCTGGGCGGCCAGATTGTGCTGGCGGCTGCGCCTCCGCGCAAGGACGAGATCATGCGCTCGGTCGAGTACTACGAGAAGATTCTGCCTGGCCTGGGCGTGAAGGTTGAGCTCAGCCATGCCGCTACCGCTGAGGACCTCAACGCCGCCGACGCCGCGATTGTGGCCGTGGGCGCGCACGACGTGGTCATCCCCGTTCCGGGCGCCGACTCGGAGAAGGTCGTCTCGAGCTGGGACGTGCTGGCCGGCAAGGTGGAGCTCAGCGGGCGCATCGCCGTCATTGGCGGTGGCCTGGTGGGCACCGAGACTGCCGAGTACCTGCTGCAGCACGGCTGCGAGGTGGCGATTGTCGAGATGCTCGACAAGATTGCCGCGCGCGAGTCCGAGACCATTCTGCCGCTGATTATGAGCGACTTTGCAGAGCACAACGTGGAGCAGCACGTGAAGACCCGCCTGACCGCCATTACCGACGAGGGCGTGGAAGCCATTTGCACCACCGAGGACGGCGCCGAGGAGCCGGTGAAGATTGCCTGCGATTACGTGGTGATGGCCGTGGGCTCCAAGGCCAACGCGTTTGACCTGGACGGCGTGACGGTGCCCGTGACCTGCGTGGGCGACTGCTCGGGCGAGCGCACCGCCGACATTGCGAGCGCCATCCGCACGGCGTATCACGCGGCCAACGAGCTGTAGTTGAACATCGCGGCCAGGCGGGGCGGTAGCACGGATCCGTTTCGCCCGGCTGTGTCCCGTCGGGTGCCAACCGGTGCGGGGCCTGCAAGCGCAGCAGGTCCCGCCCTTTTTGTTTTGCTCCGGTGGATGGCAATGCGCGGTAATCATGAGGAGTGAGGACGTCTACTGCCTTGCAGATCACTCAAAATTATTGGGGGAGGTGTTAATAATTATATCCTCTATACCAAAGGACATAAAGAGACGCCAATTTTGTTGACAAGCGAATGACGATTAGCTGCGAGTCAGCTACCAGCGTAAATAATCGATAAAGAAATGTCGTAATTTGGTGCCAAATGCCCAGATAACGCCGCGTCTATTTTAATTAACTGCTTTGAGCAAACAGTAAAATGCTACTATCTAACTTGCACGTAAGAAAGCAGATTAACGGTTAAGGCTAAGAAGTGGCAGGTATGTCGGAAGCAACTAGGACTCGCACGCATGCGCCTGAGGTTAGGCAGCGCGCCGTCGAGATCCTCCAAGAGGGGGTCGGTCATCGCGCCCTCGCCGCGGAGCTTGGCATTCCCCAGGCCACGGCTCGTCAGTGGGCCCGCGCGTATGCCGTGGGCGGTGCCGACGCCGTTCTCAATGCCGGTTCGCATCATCACACCTACTCGTACGACGTAAAGCTCGCTGTGGTTAAGGACCGTCTGGAAAACGGCTTGACGGTTCGCGAGGCCATGATCAAGCACAAGATTCCCAGCGAGTCTTCGGTCAAGGCTTGGTGCCGCCAGTATCGCGAGAGCGGTGAGTCCGCGCTGGTTGATAAGCCGCGCGGTCGCAAGCCGCGCGTTAAAAAAGCGGAATAGCGAACGGGATGGTGCGCCCACAGGGGCGCATTTTTCTTGCCGCGCCAACTTTTCGGACTGCCGCGAGCCTATCGGGACATCTTCCAACGTGGCCAATAAACCGCGCACAGTGGCCCGCGCGCCTGCCGCTGCGGTAAGGGAGCGTCACCCCTCTACTCCAATGCGGACAGACTCCTTACCCCGTACGCCTAAAACTCCCCAGTTGACCGAAAACCCGCTGCTGCTACTCCTCAATTGAGCTATAACGTTAAACAATTGCAGCGTTTTTGCATGGGGGAGTGATGGTATGACGCTACTGTATTTCCTTACCCTGTTTCCGCTGGTACCGGCGCTGGGTATGCTGTTCGCGCGCGGTGACCGCGCCCGCGATGCGGTGGGGCTCATAGGTTCCGGCATCATTATGGCGGTGACAGTTGTAGTCGCCGTCATGTTTTTTGGCACGGGCCCGCAGAGCTTTGAGGTCGCCCCCGGAGCCTCGCATGTGCTCTCGATCATCAGCTCCGCCATCGACGTGATCCTGTGCGCCGTCATCCTGTACAACGCGTACAAATACAGGAACGCGCTCACCACGGTGCTCGGCATAGTTCAGCTGGTGGGCTCGCTCGCCTTTGCAGCCATGACGCTGCCCGTGGCCGAGGCCGTCACCGCAACGCCGCTCTACCTGGACTACATGAGCGTGATCATGGTCCTCGCCGTTGGCATTGTCGGCAGCCTAATCTGCGTGTATGCCTTGGGCTACATGAAGGACTTCCAAGCGCACGATGAGCACGAGGCTGCGCTGCGCGGGCAGACCGCGCCCGACTGTCGCCCGCAGTTCCTGGCGCTTATGTTCCTGTTCCTCTCAGCCATGTTCGTCATCGTGACGAGCGACAACCTCGAGTGGCTGTTCTGCGGCTGGGAAATCACCACCGTGTGCTCGTTCCTTATGATTGGCTACACGCGCACGCCCGAGGCCATCAAGAACGCCTTTACCCAGATCATCCTCAACATGCTGGGCGGTATCGCGTTTTTGGCCGGACTCATGTACCTGCACGTTAACGGCATGCCGCTGACCATCTCGGGCATGATCGAGCTTTCCGGCGCCGGTACCGCGCAGTCCGCGCTGCTGGTGATGCCGGTCGTTCTGCTGTCGCTCGCCGCCCTTACCAAGGCCGCGCAGATGCCGTTCCATACCTGGCTGCTCGGTGCTATGGTTGCACCCACTCCCACGAGCGCCCTGCTGCACTCGTCAACCATGGTCAAAGCCGGCGTGTTCCTGATGGTCAAGCTGAGCCCGCTCTATGCCATCTATCCCGTGACCGGCTTTATGGTCACGAGTGTGGGTGCCATCACGTTTTTGCTCGCTGCCCTCATGGCCATCTCGCAGAGCAACGCCAAACGAGTGCTCGCGTACTCCACCATTTCCAACCTGGGCCTTATCAGTGCCTGCTTGGGTGTCGGCGCACCCGAGGCCGTGTGGGCGGCCATCTTCCTGATCCTGTTCCACACAGTGGCAAAGTCGCTGCTGTTCCTGTGCGTGGGCACGGCCGAGCATCATATCGGCAGCCGCAACATCGAGGACATGGACGGTATGTTCAGCCGCATGCCGCACCTGACGCGTCTGATGATGCTGGGCATCATGGGCATGTTTGTGGCGCCGTTTGGCATGCTCGTGTCCAAGTGGGGCGCCCTGGTGGCGTTTGCGCAGACCGGCAACGTGCTCATGATCATGGTGCTGGCCTTTGGCTCGGCCGCGACGTTTTACTTCTGGGGCAAGTGGCTTGCCAAGCTTTCGGGCGTCGACCCCACGGCTCAAAACGTTGAGGTCAATGTCCATAAGACCGAATGGATGGCGCTCAACACCATCGCCGCGCTGCTGATTCTGTGCTGCGTGGCGTTCCCGGTTATCTCGAGCGGCCTGGTGTCGCCTTACTTGGCCATAGTGTTTGGCCGCGTGCCGTACGTTATCGGCAAGGACGCCATGTATCTAATGGTCGTTATCGTGGCGTTTATCGCCGTGGTGCTGCTGACTTCATTCCGCGTGAGCAACAAACCGCACGTAAACGTATATCTTTCGGGTGTGGGAACCGACAATTACCGCCATTTCCGCGGCTCGATGGGACGCGAGGTGAAGGCCGAAAAGCGCAATTGGTACTCGGAGGACGCCCTTGGCGAGAAGCGTATTGGCCCCGCGGGTAGCGTCGTGTGCTGCAGCATTATCTTGTTTGCGCTGCTGTGTTGCGCGTGGATTGGGCCCGAGAGACTTGCCATGAGCGCGCCCTCGGTGCTGCGCGGCAAGTATTTCGAAGGCTCGGGCGTCGTGGGCATATTTATTGGTACCGTGGCGTTTGCCTTGCTGGCGCCGCTTGTGGGCGGCCTGATTGACGGTCTTGACCGTAAGCTTTCGGCTCGCATGCAGGGCCGCGTGGGCCCGCGCTTGCTGCAGCCCTTCTACGACGTTGCCAAGCTGCTGCGCAAGGCCCCCGCCAGCGTAAACACCATGGACGATACCTACATGGCGTGTGCGCTCATCTTTACCGTGGTGGGCGGCGGCATCTTTGTGTCGGGCTCCAACACGCTGCTGTGCGCCTTTATGGTGACGCTCGCCGCGATCTTTGTGGTGCTGGCGTCCGCCTCGACGCAAAGCCCGTTTGCCCAGGTCGGCGCCGATCGTGAGTTGCTGCAGGTTATGAGCTACGAGCCCGCCGTTCTGCTGATGAGCGTGGGCTTGTACCTTGCCACCGATAGCTTCGATTCCATCGCCGTGACGGGGCAGTCGGCCCCCATCATCGTGTACAGCGCGCCCATTTTCCTCGCGCTGCTCGCGGTGCTCACCATCAAGCTGCGCAAGTCGCCGTTTGACCTTTCGTACTCACATCACGCGCATCAGGAGATCGTCCAGGGCGTCGCCACCGAGATGAGCGGCGGCACGCTGGCCAAGATGACCCTTATGCACTGGTGCGAGACCGTGCTGTTTTTGATGTGGGTGGGCATGTTCTTTGTTTGGGACAACCCGGTGAGCTGGGTCGTAGCCCTGGTCGTGATGGCTGCGACGTATTTTGTCGAGGTGCTGATCGACAACACCTTTGCCCGCAGCACCTGGCGCAGCTGCTTTAAGCTCGGATGGGGCGTGGCGCTGGTGTTTGGCCTGCTCAACCTTATGCCCATCCTCGTCGACGTATTTATTTAGGAGGCGGCATCCATGGATCATAAAATGTCGCGCTCGCCGTGGGTTATTCATTACGACGGCTCGAGCTGCAACGGATGCGATATCGAGGTGCTGGCCTCGCTCACGCCGCTGTTCGATGCGGAGCGCTTTGGCGTGGTCAACACCGGCAACCCCAAGCATGCGGATATCTTTTTGGTGACGGGGTCGGTCAATGCCCAGAACCTGCCCGTCGTGCGCCAGATCTACAACCAGATGCTCGAGCCCAAGTGCGTGGTGGCCTGCGGTATCTGCGCGTGTTCGGGCGGCGTGTTCCGCGATGCCTACAACGTGATCGGCGGCGTGGACCGCGCGATTCCCGTGGACGTGTACGCGCCCGGGTGCGCCATTCGCCCCGAGACGGTGATCGATGCCATCGTGGAGGCGTGCGGCATCCTGGACCAGAAGGAGGCCGTGATGCGCGCCGGCGGCGATCCGCTCACCGTGGGCGGCGCCGCTACCTGGGACGGTGGCGTTGAGCTGGGCGAGGACGGGTTTGTGGCTGCTGCGGAGGCCGGCGACGCGACCGCCGCTGCAAGGGAGGCCGAGTAATGCAAAAGGCTATCTATACCACCGTTGGGATCGACGAGCTCCTGTCGCATGTCCAGGCGCTCAAGGGCGTCGGCGCGCGCTTTGTGCAAATGCACGCCGAGCGCAACGTCGACGACGGCTCGTATCGCTTGGTCTATACGTTTATCAACGTTCGTGCTGCTCAGGAGCATATTGCGCAGGATGGCAGCTATGCGATTGAGAACCTGGTGGTTGAGGGCATCGACCAGTACCAGGAGATTCCGTCCATCAGCTCGTATTACCCCGCGGTGTTCCCGTTTGAAAATGAGGCCCACGACCTGTTTGGCCTTGCCATCACCGACATGCAGATCGACTTTAAGGGCTTTTTCTACCAGGTTTCGACTGCTGAGCCCATGAGCGTTATCACGCCCGAGGTGAAGGCCGCGCGCGAGAAGGCCATGAAGGTCCGTGCCGCCGCCGAAGCCAAGGCGCGCAAGGCCGCTGCCGAAAAGGCCGCCGCTGCTGCGGCTGCTGCAGGGGAGGGCGCTGCGAGCGCCGGCGATGCCGCGGGCGCCGCTGCTCAGCCCGCTGCGGCTGCCGGCTCCGATGCTCAGCACGATGAGGCTGCTGCGAAGGCCGCGCTCAAGGCTGCCGAGATGGAGGCAAAGCTCGCTGCCATGGATCCCGAGAAAGCGGCCAAGGTCCGCGTGGCACTTGCCGCCAAGGCCGCCCGCGACAAGCAGAAAAAGGAGGCGTAAGGTCCATGGCGCATCGCTCCGTTATTCCGTTTGGCCCGCAGCACCCGGTGCTGCCCGAGCCGCTTCATCTGGACCTGGTGATCGAGGACGACCGCGTTCTCGAGGCAATTCCGCAGATCGGCTTTGTACACCGCGGGCTCGAGAAGCTCACCGAAAAGCGCGACATGCACCAGTTTGGCTACATCGCCGAGCGCATCTGCGGTATTTGCGCCGTGGGTCACAGCTGCGGCTATGCCAGCGCCTGCGAGCGCATGCTCGACATCGAGGCGCCCGGCCGCGTGCAGTATATCCGCACCATTTTGCACGAGCTTTCGCGCATTCACTCGCACCTGCTGTGGCTGGGCCTGCTTGCCGACGCCTTTGGTTTCGAGGCGTTGTTCTATCGTTCGTGGACCCTGCGCGAGCAGATTCTCAAGATCTTTGAGAGCACTTGCGGCGGGCGCGTGATTCTGTCGATTAACGAGATCGGCGGCCTTAAACACGACATTGAGGACTCCGAGCTGGCGGGCATTGTCCAGACGCTCGATGCCATGCGTCCCGACTATGAGGCCCTGGTGCATACGTTTTTGGACGACAATAGCTGCGGCGAGCGCCTGCACGGTGTAGGCGTGATCAGCAAGAAGGACGCGCTGGAGCTTTCGATGGTCGGCCCGTTCGGTCGCGCCTCGGGCGTGGACTACGACGTGCGCATGTTCGGTGACGGCGCCTATGCGGATCTGGCTGCGTTTGAGCCGATCGTGGCTACCGACGGCGACTGCTATGCCCGCTGCCAGGTGCGTTGTGCCGAGGTCACGCAGGCCATGGACATCATCAAGGAGCTTGTGGGCAAGATACCGCACGACGGAATCGGCGGGCGCACCAAGCTTACGCCGGCCGACGGCGCGCGCGGCGAAGTTGTGATTGAGCAGCCGCGTGGCGAGGCGTATTACTATGTGCGCGGCAACGGCACCAAGAACCTGGACCGTTTTCGCGTGCGCACGCCGACGTCGCAGAACCTGGCGGGTCTGACGCATGCACTGCAGGGCGTGCTCCTTGCCAACGTGCCCATGATTATCCTGACCATCGACCCCTGCATTAGCTGCACGGAAAGGTAGGCGCGGCATGAGTTTGCTGACATTTGCCAAGACGGCCTTGGGTTCTATGGTCAAGCAGCCGGTAACGGTGTGCTATCCGCAGGAGAAGCTCGCGGCGCCCGAGCGCCTGCGCGGGCATATCGTCAACGACATGGACGTGTGCATTTGCTGCGGCATGTGTGCGCGTCGCTGTCCGGCGGGCGCGCTCGCGGTCGATCGCAAGGGCGGAACGTGGTCGATCGACCCGTATGCCTGCGTGGTGTGCGGTGAGTGCATCGAGAGCTGCCCCAAGCACTGCCTGACTATGGACACCGCCCGCACCCTAGTCGCAGCGGACAAGACTCCCACAGTAGAAACCAAGCCGGAATAGCGCTGGAATAGGGGCCGGTGGGGCAAAAATGCCCCACCGGCCCCGCGCTTAAACGCGCGGTTGTGCCGTCGCGAACAAAACTATGACGGATTACGGGGCTGGATAGCGAATCTCCGACCATGCAGAAAATCGCAAAAACAAAACCGCAGGTAGACAGCCTGCCGTTTTTCAAAAAATGAGGGTATGGATGAGGGTCCCGACTTTAGCCCCGTAATCCGGCATAGTTTTGAAATGGCACCATATCCGTAACAGCCTTTGATCTTCCGTGGACGGAGGAAAACGGGCCCTTTTGTCCCGTCGATCTTGAGTCGCATCCGTTTTCCTGCGAAAACCCTCGTGTCTCAACTATGGTGAGACATTTGTCTCACGCCCAAAATCGAATCTGGAACATGTGTCACCTGCTCAAATTGTGTCTCATTCCGTAACTTTAGGCTGATGCTAGGTCTGAGCCTGCGAGAAGGGAGACGCGATGGGTAAGTACACGAGGGGTCTCTTGGCGGTGATACTGGCCGTAGTGCTGGTGTTGCCAGCCGCAGCATTCGCCATGCTGCCCGAGGCCAACGCCAGGTCCAGCACCGGTATGGACGGACCGGAAGCGACAAAGATAGTCGATCACGACACCAGCAACCATTGGAAGTTCTGGGCGGGCGGCTATGACGGCAGCAAGGTCACGACGCAAAACGTCGGCCGAATTTGGACGGATAAGACGGTCCAAGCAATCGATGACGGGAAATCGGACTTTTTGACTACGCTTTCGGCGATGTCTTCGACATCCGATACGACGTCGCTGGTTTCCAAGCCGCTCGACATCGTGATGGTGCTCGATGCCTCTGGCTCAATGGATGATCCTATGGGTGGTGAAGATTCTCCCAAGCGTATCGATGCGCTCAAGAATGCTGCCAACCACTTTATCGACACCATTGCGGAGCAAAACAAGAACGTTAAGGACGCGAGCAAGCAGCACCAGGTTGCCATCGTGAAGTTCGCGGGCGAGCAGGCCGATAAGGTCGGCAACGATACGTACTACTCCGACGAGGGCTATCTCTACAACTACTCGCAGACAATGCAAAAGTTGACGGCGTGCTCGGGCGGTGGCGTAGAGGGCCTCAAGGGAACGATTAATTCCATTAAGCCCAATGGCGCCACTCGTGCCGATAACGGCATGGAGCTGGCCAAGGGGATTACTTCTGGACGTGAAGACGCCCAGAAGGTTGTTGTGTTCTTTACAGACGGCAAGCCCACGAGACGTAGCGACTTTAGCCCCACGGTCGCCAACAATGCCATTGCGGCTGCTAAGGCCATGAAGGACGAAGGCGCTACCGTCTACACCATCGGCATCTTTGACGGTGCGGATCCCAGTGCCGATCCTACGAGCTACAAGACGAGCGATGAAAATAAATTCATGCACGCCATGTCGAGCAACTATCCCAAGGCGACTTCGTATACGAGCGGAAAGCTGGGCGATCGCGTTGCCGGTGCTACTTATTACAAGTCTGCAGCCAACGCTGCAGAGCTAGATCAAGTCTTCGCAGACATCTCGAGTGTCATTACGTCGGGCAAGGGTTTCCCGACCAAGGTCGAGGGCAACAATCCCAACGGCTCCGGTTACATCACATTCGAGGACGAGCTGGGCGCCTTTATGCAGGTCGATAGCTTTACCGGTGCCGAGTACAACGGCAAGACCTATGGGGCCGCCACCAAGTCGACCGATGGCAATATCGATACCTATACGTTTGATGGCGAGCTCGCCCATCTCGTAATTACGGTTGATCGCGCGGACGAGAACAATCCGCAGCGCGGCGACATCGTGACGGTCAAGGTCCCCGCATCGCTCATTCCGCTGCGCCGTTTTACCGTTGACGAGTCGGCGGGCACGTTTGTGGTTGACTCCACGGAGGCCATCTCGCCTATCCGCGTTGCGTATGCATCGAGCGTAAAGGCTATTGCACGCAAAAACCTGTTTACTCCCAATAACGTACCGGGACTGCAGGATTACATCAATGAGCACAAGGACGCCGATTCCAATACCGTTAGCTTCTACGCCAACAAGTGGACCGGCGACGATGCGGGCGATACGGTCGCAAGCTTTGAGCCTGCTGCTACGAACAGCTACTACTACTTCCAAAAGCTAACGCCCGTCTACACAGACGCGGCTTGCACCAAGCTCGCAACGGAAAAGCCTTCGGGCTCTAAGACCTATTGGTACAAAGATGAGTTTATGGCGCAGAACTCGTCGGGCGCGCCGTACGATGATTCCGTTTCGATCCCGGTTAAGGGAAGCGAGCTCGAAAACTTTGAAGGTGCTTTGGTAAAGGATGGCGATCACTGGTCGATTAAGGCTGGCACCGCGCGCCTCGCCTTTATCAACCAGCTCCACACCACCAAGGAGCGTGTGGGCGGAAACCCGACGGACACCGCACGCGACGTGATCAATCCCCAGTGGAACAACACGAAGGTTGTTTCTGGTGCGACGAAGGTCAATGTCTACCTGGGCAATAACGGCAAGATTAGCTTTACGCTCAATACCACGCCGACAACGTTGACAACTGCCGACTTTGGCCTGACCAAGGTGCTCGAGGGTCGCGAGTGGACGAATGAGGACAAGTTTGAGTTTGGTCTGACGTCCAAGGACAACGCCCCGATGCCCAGGTCCACGACTGCGTTTGCAACCAAGGGCCATGCGGACATTAGCTTTGGCGAGATTGCCTATGACAAGCCGGGCACGTATGTCTACAAGGTTAGCGAGAAGCATGCCGGGACCACGGTCGACGGCATCGCCTACAGCAAGAACGTTGCAGAGTTCACCGTAACGGTGACACCCAACGCAAAGGGAAAGCTCGAGGCTTCTGTGAAGAAGACCTCGGGCGAGGTCGAGTTCAAGAACACCTATACCGCCAATCCCGCTGAGTCGAGCGTCACCGATCAGATTACAGTTACCAAGGTCCTGACCGGCCATAAGCTCCAGGACAATGAGTTCTCCTTTGAGCTCGTTGAGGGTGAGGGCGAGGACGCGTCGGTTGTCGAAACCGTTAAGAATGATGCCAACGGCAACGTTGCGTTCAGCGCCATCAAGTACACCGAGATCGGTCAGCACATCTATACGCTGCGCGAGGTCAAGGGCAATGCCGGCGGCATCGCCTACGACAAAACCGTCTATACCGTCGTGACGACCATCGCCGACAATGGCAAGGGCCAGCTTGTGGCCACGCATAAGCTGAAGGGCGCCGAGGACGTCAAGAAGATTGAGTTCAAGAACTCCTACACCGTGACGCCCAAGAGCTCCAGCGTCACCGACCAGATCATCGCGACCAAGTCCCTGACCGGGCGCAAGCTTGCCGCCGGCGAGTTCTCCTTCGAGCTCGTCGAGGGCGACAAGGTCGTCGCCACCGGCACCAACGACGCCAGCGGCAACATCACGATGGGCGCCGTGAAGTACACCGAGGCCGGCAAGCACACCTACACGCTGCGCGAGGCCAAGGGCGGAACCACCAGCAAGGGCATCGCCTACAGCGATGCCAAGTACACCATCGAGACCACCATCACGGACAACGGCGACGGCACCCTCAAGGCCGAGCACGTCCTGAAGGATGCCAAGACCGCTGAGTTCAAGAATTCCTACAATCTGACCCCCACTGAGTCCAGCGTCACCGACCAGGTCAAGGCGACCAAGTCCCTGACCGGGCGCGCGCTTGCGGCCGGTGAGTTCTCCTTCGAGCTCGTCGAGGGCAACAGTGTCGTCGCCACCGGCACCAACGACGCCGAGGGCAACATCACGATGAGCGCCGTGAAGTACACCGAGGCCGGCAAGCACGCCTACACGCTGCGCGAGGCCAAGGGCGGAACCACCAGCAAGGGCATCACCTACAGCGATGCCAAGTACACCATCGAGACCACCATCACGGACAACGGCGACGGCACCCTCAAGGCCGAGCATGTCCTGAAGGACGCCACGGCTGCGACTTTCAAGAACACCTACAGCGTGGCCCCGCTCGATGCGGAGCTCGACTTTGACCTGAGCAAGGTCATCAGCGGCCGCGACTGGACGGATGGGGACGAGTTCAGCTTTACCATCACCGCCCCCGAAGGCGCCCCGCTACCCGATCCTGCAACCGTAACCGTGAGCAAGCACGATGCGAAGGACGGCATTGCCGCCATCAAGTTCGGCAAGATTCGCTACACGGCTGCCGGAACCTACAAGTACGAGATCCGCGAGAACGCGGGCAATGCGGCAGGCATGACGTATGACGGACATGTCGCGACCGCCGAAGTGACCGTGACCGAGAACGGCGAGGGCGTCCTGACCGCCAACGTCACCAAGAAGGAAAGCGGACGTTTTACCAACACGTACCGCACTGAGCTCGATTACGCCGCGGCCGGCGGCCTCAAGCTCAGCAAGAGCCTCTCCGGACGTCCCATGACCGAGGGCCAGTTCACCTTTACCGTGAAGCCCGCCGACGAGGCTTCGGCCAATGCGCTCGGCCTGCTGCCCGGCGCCAACAACTTCCAGTCCCCTGCAACGGCAGAGGCGACGGTCGGTCTGATTGATATTCTGGCGGGCCATGAGGTCAAGTTTACGCAGGCTGACGCCGGCAAGACCTTTACGTACACCGTGGCCGAGAAGAACGACGGCCAGCCCGGTTACACCTACGACGACGCCGTGCGCACGGTGACGATCGCCATCGCCGATGACACCGCCGGCACGCTCACTGCTACGACGACCGTTTCCGGCGGTCCCGAGGGCACGCATGAGACGGTCCACAAGAGTGGCGAGAACAAGGTCGAGAAGGCCCTGGTGCCGTTCCACAACAGTTACAGCGCTACGACCAACACGCCTGGCGGCACCGCCGCTCAGGTCGTTGCCACCAAGACTCTGACCGGCCGCCCGATGGCCGACGGCGAGTTCTGGTTCGGCATCGCCTATCAGGGTGAGCTTGTGGCATACGAAAACCTCAAGCCCAATATCGGCGGGCACGTGAGCTTTGATACGCTGCACTACGACACTAAGATGCTTGCTAATCTTGAGGCTGCTGGGTTTGCCCATCGTACCGACAAGGACGGTAAGCTTGCCTGGACCATTAACTACACGGCCTACGAAGATTTATTCGGGCTGCCGAATGGCGTTTCCGCTACAACGTGGAGCTTTGGCTTTAAGGTTATCGTCGTCGACAACGGTGACGGTACCCTGACGGCAACGGTCGACTACGGCGGCGTCGAGCCTTTGTTCGAGAACGTCTACGGCGCCGAAGCCGTCGATGCCGCGCTCACCGGCACTAAGAAGCTCCAAGCTGCCGAGGGCCTGACCCCGGCTGACATCACGGGCAAGTTCACCTTTACCGTGACCGCCGACGAGGCCGGCGCCCCGATGCCCGGGCGCACGACCGCAACCAACGACGCGGCTGGCAACGTGGACTTTGGCAAGATCCACTTTACGCTCGAGGACCTCAACCGCGCTCTGGGCGTGACGGACGATGCGACCGATAAGGCCGAGGCAGACGAAGCTGACGAAGCCGAGGCCGACGAGGCAGAGGCTGAAGAGGCCGACACCGACGAGTCCAACGACGAGTCCGAGCCCGCAGCCCCCACCGCTCCGCGCTCGCACACCTTTACCTACACGGTGACCGAGTCCGGTAGTGCCCCTGGCGTGACCAATGACACCAACGCCACGCGCAAGGTTTCCTACACCGTGTCTGACGACGGTGCCGGGCATCTGAGCGTCAAGCGCGAAGGCGACGACGGTGCTGCCTTCACGTTTGCCAACACCTACGGCGTGGCACCTACCGATTCGTCCGTGACCGATCAGGTCAAGGCAGTCAAGCGCCTGACTGGACGCGACCTTGCAGCAGGTGAGTTCACGTTTGAGCTGCTCGAGGACGACGTGGTTGTCGCTAACGGCACCAACGACGCTAACGGCACCGTGACGCTGAGCCCGATCCGCTACGAGGCGCCCGGTACGCACACGTACACGCTGCGCGAGGCTTGCCCCAGCGCGCTCGGCCTGTACAAGGGCGTCACCTATGACGGCACGACCTACACCGTCGCGACTACCGTCTCCGACAACGGCGACGGCACGCTGACCGCGACTCACAAGCTCGAGGGAACCACCGAGTCGGCTGGCTTTACCAACAAGTATCACGCCATGCCTACGCAGGTTTCCATCGGCGCCATCAAGGTGCTCGAGGGACGCGAGCTCAAGAAGGACGAGTTTAGCTTTAAGCTCGTTGGCGAGGACATCGAGTCCACCGTTACTAACGACGCTGACGGCAAGATCAACTTCGACAAGCTCGAGTACGACGAGCCCGGTACGTACGTCTACACCATCAGCGAGGTCAAGGGTGACGAGGCCGGTATGACCTACGACAAGTCCGTCTTTACCGCGACCGTTAACGTGGTCGACGACGGCGAGGGCAACCTCAAGGCGAACGTTGCCTTTACCAAGGGCGACAAGAGCGTCGAGGGTATCGTGTTCAACAACACGTACAAGAAGCCCGAGACGCCCGTGCCGACGCCCGACCCCGGCACGCCCAAGACCGTGACGAACATCGTCAAGACGGTCAAGGGTTTCCTGCCCACCACGGGTGACCAGCAGGCCGCCGCATTGCTCATGGCATTCGTCATTGCCATGGCCGGCGTCGGAGCCCTGGTCTGGGGTATCCGTAAGCGCTAGGCACGCTGGCAGCGCCCGGGGCCAAAAGGCCCCGGGCGGCCGGCGGGGAGCCAGAACATAGCCCCCACCCCCACCCCCAGCCGCCACGGAGGTA
>CABUSL010000005.1 GCA_902494295.1 uncultured Collinsella sp. | reverse complement strand
TAGTGGATAATCTCCCACTTTTGGCGTGCCACTGGGCCCAAAGTGGGAGATTATCCACGCTCATTCACTAAGCGGGAGATTATCCACGCTCGTATGTCCGATAAGCCACGCTCGACCAGGATGACTGGGACCAGTCCGGCCTTTATCTCGATCTGTAACATCTAGAGAATTTTTTCTCCCCTATCTGTTACAAATCGAGATATTACGCAGAGACCCCAGCTTACGTCTCATTCTGTAACAGTTAGAACGGTTTTCAGCCTCTTCGTGTTACAGATTGAGACAAACCGAAAACGGAATGGGCGCTGACCCAATGGCACACCACCTAAAAAGAAACGGGCCCTGTCCCATAAGGAACAGAGCCCGAAACTCTCATGGAGCCAGTGACAGGAATCGAACCTGCAACCCACTGATTACAAATCAGTTGCGCTACCGTTGCGCCACACTGGCACACTTGGCGCTTTCACGCGAAGCCAGTTAAGAATAAAGGAATTGCGGACGAGGCGCAACAGACCCTTTGACCGACCACATCTCAAAACCCTTCGTCAGAACGAATAGTTTTATCTGCTCGCCAGAACCAAAAACTATTCGTTTTGGCGAGGCCGGCCTGCAACCCACTGATTACAAACCAGTTGGTTGGTCAATCGAGAAAGCAGCCCCCATTGAAGGTCTACCTACCTCCCGCGAAGGGCCTTGAGCTTGGCCAGGGCATCGGGGCTCAGGCGGCTGCCCAGGGTCATCTTAATCTGCGGAGCTTCCTCTGCCTCGTGAACGTCGTTATCGATCTGTTTGATCTCGTCCACCAGCATGCGGCTCGAGATGCGCGTGACGCCCTTGCCCATGACGACGGCCTGGATCGTGCCGTCGCTCGATACCACGGAGCACGCGCGGCCTTCCTCGCGCGCCTCGATGCAGAGCTTCTGCACCACGGTATCGGCCGAAACACCCGTCGGCGAAAACTCAATGCGCACGCCGCGGGCCGGCAGGTTGGGGCGCTCGCTGGAGATATTGCCCGCGCCGTCAAACACAATCACAGCCTCGTAGCGGCCCTGGGCAAACGCCGCCACGTCGTTGATGAGCGCGGTGCGCGCCATATCGTGAACGTCGCTGGAATACGGATCGTCGGAATGGTCGTACACGAGCTTTTCGTAGCGCGGCGTGCAATGGATCACGTTGTAACCGTCGACCACCAGCAGCTCGGGCTTATTGGAGTGCACCGTCGAGACCGGGTCGGCGATAGCCTGCGCAAACGCATTGCCGCCCACGCCATAGGTCGCGGCCGAAACAATCGGCTTGGCCGAGCCCTCGCCAAAGCGCTTGGCCTTGGACTTGGCGCGGTTCTTCTTGGACATGCGCTACTCCTCCCCCATGAGCTCGCCGGCATTGCGGCGCAGCCACTCAAAGCACAGCGCAGTGGTCGCCTGGGCAACATTGAGGCTCTCGGTCATGCCGCGCTGGGGAAGCTTGGTCAAAAAGTCGCATTTCTCGAGCACCAGGCGCGAGATGCCGTCGCCCTCGGAACCCATGACAAGCGCCACGCGGCCCTCGAAGGGAGCATCCCAGCAACTGCCCTCGGCGTGCTCGGAGGCACCGCCCACCCAAAAGCCAGCGGCCTTGAGGTCATCGAGCGCACGGGCGATGTTGGGCACCTGCGCGATAGGCAGGTGCATGACGGCGCCGGCAGAGGTCTTGTAGCTGCCCACGGTCACGCCGGCAGCACGCTTATTGGCGATGATGACGCCCGCGGCGCCCACGACCTCGGCAGAGCGCACGATGGCTCCAAAGTTACCGTCGTCGGTCACGTGGTCGAGCACGATGACGAGCGCCGGACCGTCGCCCGCACGGTCGAGGATATCGGCAACATCGGCATAGGGGAAGTTGCCAACCTCGAGCGCAATGCCCTGGTGAGCGCCATGGCTCGACAGCGCATCGAGCTGCGCGCGCGGCACATACTTAATGCGGACGCCTGCAGCGTTGAGGTCGTCGACCAGGTGCGACAAGGCGGCATCGCGCTCCCCGCCCTCAGCAATGAGCGCGCACTTGACGGGAAAGCCGGCACGCAGCGCCTCGGCGGCAGCACGGCGACCTTCGATAAACTCGCCCTTGGGAACCTGGACGTTATCGCGGCTACGCTCGCGCTGCGGGCGAGCAGCCTGTGAGCGCTCGCGCTGGCCCTTGGGAGCGGCAGCGCGGTCGTTGCGGCGAATCGGACGCGAGCCAGAAGCAGCCTGCTTGCCTCCACGCGATGCACGCTTGCGATTGTCGGCCATAAAGCGACCTCCTAAATACAACTATCAAACGAAACAAATAGACCGACCGCCCGAGGTGCGGCAGATTGCCTTGAAAGAGGAGGGCATAGACCTTGAGGTCATGCCCGACGATTGAAAGGCAAGGTGCCGTGGCTCGGGCGGTCGGTACGGGTTTTCCAAGTGCCCGAGATTACCGTGAAAGAGGAGCGACGCGTACTTGAGTACGCGAGCGACGGTTTGAACGGCAAGGTCGGGCACTTGGAAAACCCGCGGGGATTAGAGAGATTTGATACGGGTGCCGGCGGCGGTATCCTCAATGGTGAGGCCCAGGTCCTTGAGCTGGTCACGGATGGCGTCAGCCAGGTCCCAGTTCTTGGCGGCACGGGCCTCGGCGCGGGCCTCGAGAATCTTGGCAGCGGCCTCGTCCACGTCGTCACCCGTGTAGGCAACCAGGCCGGCGGCAACGCCCAGCAGGCCCAGCGGCAGCTCGACCTTGGGCTCGGGGAGCTCAACGCCAAGCGTATCGAGCAGCTCGGCCAGCGTGTCGGCGGCGGCAAGCGCGGCGGCCTTGTCAGCAGCGTCGCCCGCCTGCTCCAGGTACTGATTGCACTCGGTCACAAAGCCAAAGACAGCACCCATGGCACCAGCGGTGTTAAAGTCGTCGTCCATGCACTCCTTAAAGGCGGCACGGGTCTCGGCGGCCTTGGCGGCAAACGCCTCGGCGGCAGCTGCATCGGCATCGGCCGTTGCGTGGTTCGCGGCCCAGCGCAGGTTCTCGACCGTACCGGCGATACGCGCGAGCGAGTTCTCGGCACCCTCCAGGCGCTCCCAAGAAAAATCGAGCGGCGAGCGATAGCTCGTCTGCAGCATCAGCAGGCGCAGGGCGGCAGCGGAGTGCTGCTCGAGGACCTCGGCCAGCGTAAAGAAGTTGCCGAGCGACTTGGACATCTTCTCGCCGTCTACCAGCAGCATGCCCGTGTGCATCCAAGTGTTGGAGAAGCCCTGGTGCCAGGCACAGGTGGCCTGGGCGCACTCGTTCTCGTGATGCGGGAAGGCAAGGTCGGAGCCACCGCCGTGGATGTCGATCGGAGTGCCAAGGTAGCGATGCACCATGGCGGCGCACTCGGTATGCCAACCGGGACGGCCTTCGCCCCAGGGGCTCGGCCAGCTGGGCTCGCCGGGCTTGGCGGCCTTCCACAGGGCAAAGTCGAGCGGGTCGTTCTTGTCCTCGTTCTCCTCGATGCGCGCGCCAACCATAAGGTCGTCGATGTTGCGGCCCGAGACCTGGCCATAGCTGGGATCGCTGCGCACGGCAAAGTACACGTCGCCGTTATCGGCTGCGTAAGCGTGGCCCTGCTCGATAAGCGTCTTGATCATGGCGATCATGGGGCCGATCTCCTTGGTGGCGCGGGGGCGCACATCGGGATCGAGCACGTTGGCGGCGCGCATGACGCCGATGAACTTGTCGGAAAACTCCGTCGCGACCTCGGCAGCCGTACGGCCCTGCTCGTTGGCGCGCTTGATGATCTTGTCATCGACATCGGTAAGGTTCTGGGCAAACGTGACCTCGTAACCGCTCGCGATAAGCCAGCGACGAATCACGTCAAAGCTGATGAACGTGCGGGCATTGCCGATGTGGATGTTGTCGTAGACCGTGGGGCCGCACACATACATGCGGACCTTGCCGGACTCGATGGGCTGGAACTCTTCCTTTTTATGGGTAGCGCTGTTGTAGATACGCATTCGTTACTCCTTAACGGTTTTCTGTAGCAGGCAGACGGCCCAGGCGCCGATCCCCTCGCCCTGGCCTTCCCAACCGAGCTTTTCGGTCGTAGTGGCGGCGACGCCCACGTTTTCGACGTCAACGCCCAGGGCATGGGCAAGGTTGGCGCGCATGGCATCGCGGTGCGGGGTGATCTTGGGTTGCTGACAGGCAATGGTGCAATCGGCATCGACAAACTCAAAGCCCAGCTCACGCGCATAGTCCATCACACGAGCGAGCAGCACCATCGAATCGGCACCCTCGTAGGCGGGATCGGTGTCGGGGAATAGCTTGCCGATGTCTCCCCCGCGGCAGGCGCCCAGAATGGCGTCGGCCAAGGCGTGCGCGAGCACATCGGCATCCGAGTGGCCCAGCAGGCCGCGCTCGTAGGGAATGTCGACCCCGCCGATGATACATCGACGCCCCTCCACCAAACGGTGGACGTCGTAGCCGTGGCCAATGCGCAGGTTACTGAACATGGGGAAGGTCCTCTCCCTCGGCCATGCGGCCAAGCAGAATCGCGGTTACGGGACGCAGGTCCTCGGGCACCGTCACCTTAAGGTTATCGCGCGGGCTCTGGACACAGCAGACGTGCCCGCCCATGCGCTCGACCAGCGATGAATCGTCGGTACCGATAAAGCCCTCGGCGATAGCAGCGGCATGAGCGCGCTTCATGGCGTCGACGCTAAAGATCTGCGGCGTCTGCGCGGCCCAATAAAGCTCGCGCGGCGGCGTCTCGACGATATTATCGCCGTCGACGATCTTGAGTGTGTCGATCGCGGGCTGACCGCACACGACACCGTCGAGCGAGCGGTCGCCCACAAGCACGTCGATCGCATGATCGATGGCCTCGGTCGTGATGAGCGGACGGGCGCCGTCGTGGATGGCGACATATTCGAAACCCGCCGGAACCGCATGGACGCCGGCACGGGTGGAATCCTGACGGGTATCGCCGGCATCGGCAAAGCTGATGGGCGTGTCATAGTCAAACGGGTCGATGGCCAGGCGGCGCATCTCGGCACGACGCTCAGCAGGGCACACCACCACGATGTGGCCGACCTTGTCGCTCCGATCGAACGCGCGGATGGACCAGCTCATGAGCGGACGGCCCGCCACGTTAACGAGCTGCTTGCCGCCGGGATTTCCAAAACGCTGGCCGCTGCCGCCGGCAACGACCACGGCGCATACGGGCGCCATTATGCGTTCCCCTGTTTGGTGCCCTTCATGCGGTACAGGGAGTCCGCAAGAATGGCAGGGTTGTTGACGCCAAAGTCGCCCAGGCGCTCCGGATCCTCGCTGATGTCGTCCATGAGCTCCTGCAGCGAGCCGTACTCGTCGACGATTTTCTCGGCCACGCCGTCGCGCACGACGGACACGCGCGAAAGCGTGCGCAGGCCCAGCGGCGTCATGACGGAATCCTCGTCCAGGTCGTCATAACCCAGAACCGCCGCCACGTGCTGCGGGTCGGACAGGTCCTTAGGTGTCATGCGAGCGAGCTCGGCGCGAATCTTTTCGGCGTTTGCCTCGGAGGAATCGCTCGCGTAGTCGCGGATCATCAGGTCATACTCGGTATCCATGCTGGAGCCGGCGAGCTGCTCGAGCTGCATCTGCACGAGCTTGCCCTGGTTGCCCAGCTTGACGATGCAATCCTTAAGCTCGGTCTTTGCCTGCTGCATGATCTCGAAGCTCGAGAAAATACCGGTAATGTCGGCGAGCGTAACGTAGTCGTCGAGCTCAAGGGCCGTCAGGCGCAGCAGGGAGCGATCGAGCGACTGACGGGTAGTCTGGAGCGTAGCGACGAGCTGGTTGACCGAGCTCATGATGGTGGTGACGGGCTGAATCTCGTAGCTCTTGCCGTGAACGTACACGTTGACGACAGCACGACGGGCCGAGACCGAGATCACGATGGCATCGGTGAGCACCGACATGCGAGCGGCGGTACGGTGACGCATGCCCGTCTCGCTCGTGGCAAGCGAGGGATCGGGATTGAGGTGGAAGTTGGCGCGCAAGATCTGGGTGAGGTCGCCGTCGATGACGATGGCACCGTCCATCTTGGAGAGCTCGAACAGACGGTTCGAGGTGAACGAAATGTTGAGCGGGAAGCCGTCGTTACCGGCAGCGAGCACGTTTTCGGTGTCGCCGACACAGATAAGGGCGCCCAGGTGACCGGCGATGATCATGTCGAGGGCGGTGCGGATCGGCTGACCAGGTGCCGTCAGGCGGATGGCCTGTTCCATACGCTTTTGCAGCTCGTTCTTATCCAAGGCATCGCTCCCATCGTATACGCTCCATAAACGCTAAATAGTTTCTCACGGTTTGTCCCTGCGGCGCTTGCGAAATCCGATGCTTACAGAATGAGCGAACACAGCTTAGGTAGCTCATTTGGGACGGGGTTCTTTTGACTGCTCATGTGGTAGCATCGGGTCTCATATTAATGAGGGAGTAGTCGCGTAATCGGGCTCGCCCGCAGAGAGGGAGCCAGACTATGGGACTCGCAGAGCTCGTGCTGCTCGCCGTTGGCCTTTCGATGGACGCTTTTGCCGTATCCATCTGCAAGGGCCTTGGCATGAAAAAGATCAACCTTAAGGTCGCCGTAGTGCTCGGCCTGTTCTTTGGCGGCTTTCAGGCCGGCATGCCCGTGATCGGATGGGCGCTCGGCAGTCAATTCATAGGCATCATCGGACCCATCGACCATTGGATCGCCTTTATCCTTTTGGCCTTTATCGGCGGCAAAATGCTGTGGGAAGCCTTTACCGAGGACGAGGACGACGGCGACGGCAAGGATGCCGAAAAAATTGACCTGGCAGAATATCTGATTCTTGCCATTGCCACCTCAATCGACGCCCTAGCCGTGGGCATCTCATTTGCCGCGCTCTCGGTTGACATCGTTCCCGCCGTATCGCTTATCGGCATCACAACGTTTATCTTCTCCATCGCCGGCGTGGCGATCGGCCATACCTTTGGCGCGCGCTACGAAAAGCCTGCCACCATCGTGGGCGGCGTCGTGCTCATCCTCATCGGGCTTAAGATCCTGCTTGAGCATCTGGGGATTTTGGCGCTGTAACGCCAAGCACAATCGCTCAAAACTCAACGCCAGCACAAGGCCTTATGCAGAGTTTTGCATGAGGCCTTTTCGTGCAGACTTTTGCATGTCATACTGATATGCAAAAGTCTGCATGTTGGAGATCGCCATGGATACCCTTCCCATCACCACGCCGCGCCAAGCTGGCATCTATGTGCGTCAGGCACGCGAATCGCAGGGAATCACCCGTGCGACCCTCGCTAAAAAAGCCGGTGTTTCGGAGCGTCTGCTCGCATCGCTCGAGCTAGGAGACGCCACCGGCATTCGACTCGACAAGCTGCTGACGATTTTCAATGCTCTTGGACTGGCACTCGCCGCTCAAGGGGATATCGGCGAAGCGAAAAACGAGCGACCAGTCGACGCCCCGCATGCCAATCCGCTGCCTCGCAGCATCCCCAGGCGCCATCACACTCAACGTCCTCATCATCGCAACCGTCATAGTACCCCCATTCCGGCTCTTGCAGATGCCCCCTTTACATCCGCACTCTACGACGAAGCCTTCGCCGATTTCGCCATGTCCAATCTCGGAGTCTCGATTGCCGCAAACGCATCTAACCAAACCAAGCCCGAAGGGAAATAGCCAATGGCCAGAACATCACTTCGGACCATTATTTGCGGCGTACCTGCGGGAACGCTCACGCAAGATGAGAACGGTCTTATCAGCTTTACCTACGATCATGACTATGACGGGCAAGCCCTATCGACCAACATACCCGTATCGAATCGCACATACGGACAACAGGTCATGAATCCGTACCTGTTTGGCCTCCTACCCGACAGCGAGGACCAACGAAAAGCGATTGCCACCGAATTCGACGTTAGGCCCAACTATCCCGTTGCGTTGCTCAGCCATATCGGACTCGACTGTCCGGGCGGAGTGCAGTTTTGTGCCGAAGAAGAGGCCGACGCCGTCCTGCATCGCGCTGGCGAATATCGCCCTATAGACGACCACGAAATTGCTCTCCGTCTCAAGTCGATCAGAGATAACCGCGATGCATCGTGGATGGGTCTAGATGAAAGTTGGTCACTCGGAGGCAATCAGGGCAAGTTCGCGCTCGCGTTCATAAACGGCCGCTGGTGCGAATGCATGGGCTCCTCGCCCACGACGCATATTTTCAAAAATGGCGTTATCGGATTTAAACTCGAGGCTCTGAATGAGTTTGTCTGCATGAAAAGCGCCCAGCGCGCCGGTATCGCAACGGCAAACGTCGAATATCGTATGTTTGAGGACGAACCCGCCCTCATTGTTGAGCGCTATGACCGCGTGAAAGTCGAAGACGGAACGATCAGGCGCCTACATCAAGAAGACCTCTGTCAGGCACTTGGGGTGATGCCCGCCCAAAAGTACACGGCAGACGGCGGCCTGACCACCCGCGATATTCAAGAGCTCCTCGTAAATACGAGCCACCATCAACTTAACCTGTATCTGTTTACGCAGATACTGTTCTTCAACGCCGTTATCGGTGCACCTGATGCGCATGCGAAAAACTATTCCCTGCTCCTTGGAAACGACGGCGCAGCCATGATGGCTCGAATGTACGATGTCGCTTCGGGCTTGGCGTACGAGCGCATGCGCCGCCGGGCGCGCCTTGCCATGAGCGTTGGCGGCGAAAATCGTGTGGGGCGCATCGGTCCAGGCGCCATCCGCCGATACCGCGGTATGGGCGACCCCGCACTGGAGGCGGCGCTCACCGATGCCGGGCTATCTGAGAAGTTTTGCTTTGCGACCATGATGGACCTCGCCTACGAGGTACCCATTTGCATGGAAGAGGTCATGGACGAATACGCCGACCTGCCCGGCATGGCGGACCTGCGCGAGCATATGCTCGGCCCCGTCCGCGAAAACTGCCAGCGCACCCTCGACCTCATCAAGGCGGATATGGGCTAGGTGGCCGCAATTTCCCATTTCCCAAAAGAAGAGAGGGGGCACCCATCGCAAAAGCTCGGGTGCCCCCTCTCATAATGTCATCTGCAATCCGCTAGCACGTGGCTCGGACTGCTGCCAGCGCAACCTTTACGCAGCGAGGCGCTTGAGGACGTCGATGAGCAGCTCGTAGAAGCGCTCGGCAGAAGCGAGCTCCATGCTCTCGTCCGGGGTGTGGACATCGGAGAGCGTCGGGCCCACGGCGATGGCGTCCAGGCCGTGCAGGGCCTCGGCAAACAGGCCGCACTCAAGGCCGGCGTGAATGGATTCGATGCGCAGCTCGGAGCCAAAGAGCTCGCGATAGCTCTCGACAAAGATGTCGCGGACCGGCGAATGCTCGGCATAGCTCCAGCCGGGATACTCGAACTCAAACTTGGCGTCGAAGCCCAAGACATCGGCCAACGTCTGCAGGCGGTCCTTGAACTCGTTCTGTAGCGAGGTGATCGAGGAGCGCGGGGACAGCATGATCTTGACCTGGTCGTCAGAGGTGGCAACCACGCCGATGTTGGAGGAAACCTCGACGGAGCCGTCGGTGGCGACGTTGCGGCGAATCACGCCGTTAGGGGCAAGACGCAGGGCGCGGATGAGGGCAAGCGCGGACTTCTGGTCCATGGCCTCGACCTCGGCGTCGTCGGCAATCTCGACGGTGCAGGTAAAGCCGGGGTCGAAGACCTCGAGCTCGGCAGTGACGTCGGCGATGATGCCCTTTGCGATCTGCGCCGCGGCCTCGGCGGCAGCGTGATCGGCGTAAACCAGCTCGGCCTTGCACTCACGGTTGATGGCGTTGTCCTTAGTGCCGCCGTTAAAGCTGACGACGGCGGGCTCGCCGGCGACCATCAAGCGGTCGATGATGCGGGCCATGATGAGGTTGCCGTTGCCGCGCTCCAGGTTGATGTCGGCGCCGGAGTGACCGCCCAGCAGGCCGGAGATGTCGAGCGTGAGGGTGCTACCGGTCTTGTGCTCACGCGCGATCGGGCAGGTGTAGGTAACGACGACGCCGCCGGCGCAACTGACGGTGGCCACGCCCTCCTCCTCGGAGTCAAGGTTAATCATGGTGCGGGCGCTGATCTGGGACTTGTCGAGCGTCTCGGCGCCAACCAGGCCGGTCTCCTCGTCGGTGGTGAACACGCACTCGAGAGCCGGATGAGCAATCGAATCGTCGTTGAGCACGGTAAGCATCAGAGCGACAGCAATGCCGTTGTCGGCGCCCAGGGTGGTGCCGTTAGCGGTGAGGACGCCGTCCTTGACGACCAGGTCGATACCATCGGTCGTAAAGTCGTGCTCAACGGAGCCCAACTTGTCGCACACCATATCGATGTGGCCCTGCAGCATCACGGTCGGGGCATTCTCGGCACCGGCAGATGCGGGCTTGCGAATGATGACGTTGTAGACCTCGTCCTGATACACGTCGAGGCCGCGCTCCTTGGCAAACGCAACCAGGAAATCGCTGATGCCCTTCTCGTTGCCAGACCCACGGGGGATCGCGCTGACCTCCTCAAAGAAATGGAACAGCTGGGCGGGCTCGTAGCCGGTAATCTTGTAGTCCATGGTGCCTCCTTGGCGCAACTGGTTAGACAATAAGACATGCGACTTGTATATTCCCAGACTTTACGTGCATAAACCAGTCGAAAACGCCGAGCGCCCTCGCATCATCGGCTAACGGTGGACCGTATAGCGTAACGGTCACAACTTCCGCAGCTCTACAAATCGAGGCGCCCTTTCCGGAGCGCCTCGATTGCGCGTATCAAATTGTCGCCACGCCCTACAGCGCGCCGGAACCGGCTTGCATCATGCCGCCGGGGCCCGAGGTCACGCCGCCGCTCACGGGCGCGGCGTTGCCGGTGTGCGGTACCGCCGGGGCGGTATCGCCACCAAGCGTGCCCGCCGGACGCGGTGCCGGGATCTCGCCCGTGCCGCGGCTAAAGACAAACTTGCCATCGGCCACGTCGCACAGGACGGTATCGCCCTCGCCCCACTCGCCAGCCAGCAGTTCCTCGGACAGCGGATCCTCGATGAGCTTTTGGATGGCACGACGCAGCGGACGCGCGCCGTTGGTGAGGTCGGTACCCTCCGCCACAATCTTGTCGTAGGCCGCATCGGTAAGCTTGATGTTCATGCCGTTTGCGATCAGGCGCTGGCGCAGATCGTCCACCAGCAGGTGCGCAATCTTGGTCAGGTTCTCGCCCGAGAGCTTCTGAAACACCACGATGTCGTCGATACGGTTGAGCAGCTCGGGGCGGAACAGGCGCTTGAGCTCGCCCATCGCGCGGCCGCGGATCTCACTCGAGGTGAGGCCCTGCTCGCCGGTGGTGCCAAAGCCAACGCTCGCATCCTGCGCGATCTCGCGGGCGCCCACGTTTGACGTCATGATGATCACCGTATTGCGGAAGTCGACCGTCTTGCCCTGGCTATCGGTCAGACGGCCCTCCTCCAACACCTGCAGCAGGATATTGAAGATGTCGGGGTGCGCCTTCTCGATCTCGTCGAACAGCACGACCGAGTACGGGTGACGGCGAACAGCCTTGGTGAGCTGGCCGCCCTCGTCGTGGCCCACATAGCCCGGGGGGCTACCGATGAGCTTGGAGACCTCGAACTCACTGCCAAACTCCGACATATCGAAGCTGATGAGCGCGTCCTTGCTGCCAAAGAGATACTCGGCGAGCGTCTTGGCGAGCTCGGTTTTGCCCGTGCCGGTGGGGCCCAGGAAGATAAAGCTGCCGCCGGGGCGACGCGGGTCCTTGAGCGGCGAGCGGCTGCGGCGCACGGCCTTGGCAACGGCCTCGACGGCCTCGTCCTGACCGATGATGCGCGTCTTGAGCACGCTTTCGGCCTGCAGCAGGCGGCGGCTCTCGCTCTCGGTGAGCGAGGACACCGGCACGCCCGAGGTCACGGACACGATGTCGGCAATCTGGGAGACATCGATGGTGAGCGGGCTGGCGTCGAGCTCGGCCGTCCAGGCAGCCTTGGCCTCGGCGAGCTCAATCTCGGCAGCCTTTTGCTGCTCGGTGATCTCGGCGGCCTTGTTCATGTCGTCGCTCTCGGTGGCCTCCTGCGCGGCGGCCTTAAGCTCCTCCACGCGATGCTCGGCCTCGCGCACCGGCTCGGGCGCGCGGTTGGCGGCGATGCGGGCGCGGGCGCCGGCCTCGTCAATGAGGTCGATGGCCTTATCGGGCAGGAAGCGATCCTGGATGTAGCGGTCGGAGAGGTTCGCGGCGGCCTCGATAGCACCCTGCGTATAGCGCACATGGTGGTGCTCCTCGTAGCGCGGCTTGAGCGCGGTCAGGATCTTGACCGTGTCCTCGACGCTCGGCTCCTCGACATCGATGGTCTGGAAGCGACGCTCGAAGGCCGGGTCCTTGGTGAGGTACTTGCGGAATTCCTCGGCCGTGGTGGCGCCGATAATCTGGAAGGCACCGCGCGCGAGCACGGGCTTGAGCATGGAGCTCGCGTCGATGGAGCCCTCGGCAGAGCCGGCACCGATGATGGTGTGCATCTCGTCAATAAACAGGATGACGTCGTCAGCTTCGGTGGCCTCCTGGATCACGTTCTTGAGGCGCTCCTCAAACTCACCGCGATACTTGGCGCCCGCAACGAGGCCCGGCAGGTCGAGCGTCCAGATGTTCTGGTTCATAAGGTTCTCGGGCACGTTGCCAGCTGCAATCTGCTGAGCCAGACCCTCGACGATGGCCGTCTTGCCCACGCCGGGGTCGCCCAAGATAAGCGGATTGTTCTTGGTGCGACGCGAAAGGATCTCCATCATACGCTGGACTTCCTTTTCGCGACCAATTACAGGGTCGAGCTCGCCGTCGCGCGCCTTCTGCGTAAGGTTGGTGGCGAACTGCTTAAGCGTATCGGTGCCGCTCCCCTTTTGCTGCGACGCGTCCGAGCCGCTAAAGAACGGCAGGCCCGCACCGGGACGCCCGGCACCGGCGCCGGCGAGCGGACGCTTCTTGTCCTGGTCCTTGGCGGTAAGCTTTTCGATGGCCTTTTTAATGGAAGCGGACGACACACCCAGGCGCATGAGGATGTCCATGGCCATGCCGTTACCCTCTTCGACGATGCCAATCAGCAAGTGCTCGGTCGACACGTAGGTCTGGTTGTTCTCACGTGCCACGCGGAAGGAGCGCTCCATCACGCTAATGACGAGCGGCGTAAAGGCAAGCTTGGCAGCCTCGGTCTCCTCGCTGGGCTCGGGAACCGTGGTCTGGACCTCCTTGAGGGTGTACATGATGTCGTCGTAGGAGATATCAAGCGAGCGCAGCGCCTCGGCAGCGATGCCCTCGTCCTCCTTGGCGAGTGCGAGCAGCAGGTGCTCGGTGCCCACCTTATTTGAGTGCAGATCGAGCGCCTCCTGTTTGGCCATCGACATGACCTTGCGCGCTCGATCGGTAAATCTATCTAACATGCTCGTTTCCTTACATGAGTTCATCGAAATCAAAACGCCCGCCCGTCGGCGGCGCTTTTGTCTCTTTACCCACAGGTTGTCTATGTTAACAGCTGGAGGAATATCTATAAACCCGGCTCACATGAATGCAGGTTATGACCGCATCGCGGGACTCACCGCGCGATGCGCGACAGGCGCCCCGCAAGAGAAACCCTAGGCGTCTTTCACCACGTCGGGACTCGTCGCACGCGATGCGCGATAGGCATCGGCCTCCTTGGAGACGCGTTCGAGCAGCTCGGATGTATCGACGCCCTCGACTTGCGCGACCGTTTCCACCGTCTGCATGGCGACCGCCCTCAGGTACGCGCACGCGCTGTCCCCCGGCTGCTCGAGGTCTATCTCCTCGCCGCCCTCCCGGGCAAAGCCGACCGCCATCACAAAGCCCATGATGCCCGAGACCAGAAAGCCCACCGCAAAGCTCGAATCTGCCTTGAGCTCTTCTCCGTCGGGGTGGACGATCTCTCTCACGCGGTCGATGATGATCGTATGGATGCCCTGCACGACCTGCTCGGCGGCACCCGCCCTCATGGTGATGACGATGCGCCGCAGCAGGCAGCGGACGTCGCGCCGGTCGAACGCCGAAAGGTCGCCCTCGCTCGAAAAATGCCAGAGGGCATCGGTGATGAGCTCGTTATCCTGCAGCAGCTGGGCTATGGCGATGGCGACGAGTTCATCGAAATCGTGAAAATAGTAGTAAAACGTTCCGCGATTGCACTGGGCGGCGCGGGTCACCTCGCCAACCGACAGCTCGAAGATGCTGTTGTTCTCGATGAGCTCCCAAAACGCCTCGATGATACGGGTGCGTGCATCGGGCGCATCGGCGTCCTTACGCGGTCTCGCCATGCGCCTCACCGCACCCCTGCGCCTTGGCGTTCATGATGAGCATCTGAAGACGGTTCTCCACGTTGGCGAAGCTCACGTCGGGATCGTAGTCGAGCGGCAGGAACTGCGCCGTGGGATACTGCTCCTTGAGCGCATGGATGAGCCCGCGCCCCACGACATGGTTGGGCAGACACCCGAACGGCTGCAGGATCACGAAGTTGCGGCAGCCGCGCTTGGCGTGCTCGAGAATCTCCGCCGGAATCAGCACGCCCTCGCCCGCATCGAACGTATGGTGCAGGATCTTATCGCTCGCGCGCACGAGCTCGGGCATGCGCGTCGGCGGCTCGTAGAGCGGGCTCGCCGCGCCCAGGCGGTCGCAACGGTCGTGCGCGAGCTCGAACAGGTTGTCCGCCGTGGCGTACCAGGCCTTTTCGGGCAGCGACAAGTCGACGTGGAACTCGCGCGACTGCGCATGCTTGTAGAAATAGGTCTTGCGGATCACGTCGGTCATGCGCGCCTCGATGACCTCGAGCCCGTTGTCCTCGAGGTAGCGCTCGATCTCGTGGTTGGCGCCGAGATGGAAATTGAGCAGGTACTCGCCCACGATGAGAACGGTCGGATGCGGGTTCGAGCGGTCGTACGGAACGGCGTCCATGATCGCAAGCGCGCGTTTGAAGCCCGTCGCCTGGCCTCTCAGCCCGGAGCGCTCCATGCCCTCGATAACCTCATCGAGCGCGCGGTCGAACGCAGCGTCCGCCGCGCCCTTCTCGAGCTCGTAGGGACGGATGCGCCTAAGCATGGCCTCGAGGGCATCGATCATGGGAAGACCGTAGGCGATCTGGATGCTCGGGCCAAGGCCGAGCTTGAAGCCCGGATGCGCATTGTGGGCATCGACGTCGTCGTTGGTGAGCACCGGGACATAGTCGTATCCCGCGTCGTCGAGCGCGCGGCGCAGCAGGGGCATGTAGTGCGTCAGGCGGCAGTCGCCGATATACTTGCCAGTCACCACGGCGACGTCGTGCGGGTCGTACTTACCGCTCTCGAGTGCCGCGAGCGCCTCGCCGATCACGATTTGCGCGGGGAAGCAGATGTCGTTGTGCACATAGCGTTTGCCCAGGCGGATGGCATCCTCGCGCCCGATATCAAGGGCCTCGGCGCGCACGCCCTGATTGCGCATCGCCGCGGTCATGAGCCTGCAGAACGCATGGGAGGTGTTGGGGACCAGCGCGATCTTGTCGTGCCGGTCGCGCTTGGTGTACTTGACCTTATACGGGTCGTCGAGCGGATGGACCGCGTGCACCCGGGCGCCCTCGGCACGCTCCTCCGCGCGACGACGGTTGACCGACTCGATAAACGAACGCACGCGAATGCCCATGGGACCGGCGACGTCGCTCTCATCGAGCTTGATCATCATCGGAACCTTGGAGCCCATCTCGCCCATCATGCGCGCGATCTCGTCGGTGAGATACGCATCGTGGCCGCAGCCGAAGCTGCCCATCTGCACGAGCTCGAGCTCGGGCGTCGATGCGACGATGACCGCGCACGACAGCATGCGCGCATGGTAGTTGTTCACGATGTCGATGCGGCTGTTGGAAAGATCGACGTTGCAGACCCCCGGCACCGCATCGGGCGTCAGCACGGGGATGCCGCGCTCAGAGAAGAGCTTGGGCAGCCCGTGGTTGACCAGCGGGTCGTTGTGGTACGGGCGCGAAGCGATCACCACCGCGTAGCCGCCGTCCTCGTGCACGTTCTCGAGCACCTGCCTGCCGCGCAGCTGCAGCTGGTTCTCAAACGTCTCCTGCGCGCGGTCCGCCTGCTCGGTCGCCTTGGCAACCAGGTCGGCATCGATATCGAAGGTCTCCTTGCACCACGCCTTGAGCTGGCGGTTTCGGTCGCCCTCGTCGTACCAGTGGAACAGCGGCGTATCGAACGGAACGCCGAAACGCTCCTCCGGGTTATCGGAATTGCGCATCACGTAGGGGTATCCCTTTACGACGGCGCACATCCACTCGCTGGTAGAGGCGGTGTTTTCGGTGGGCACCGTCGTGATGATGGGCATGAAGATGCGGTCGACGCCGGCGTCGACGAGATTGCGGATGTGCCCGTGGACGAGCTTGGCCGGGAAGCACACGGTGTCGGATGTGACGTGCGCCAGACCGCGCTCGTACATCGCCTTGGTGCTGCGTCCCGAGACGCGCACCTTAAAGCCGAGCGTGCTGAAGAACGTCGACCAGAACGGCATGGTGTCCCAGAACTCGAGCACACGGGGAATGCCGATCGTGACATCGCGCCCCCCGCTGACGGGAACCGTGGGGTACGACTCGAACAGCAGCTTCTCGCGGTCGACAAAGAGATTGGGGGCAGCCGCGGTCCGGTCGCGCCCCGTGCCGGGTGCCTGTGCCTCGCAAGCACCCTGCGGACGCAGCTCCTCCGCCGCGGGAACCTCGCGCACGAGCTCATCCCATGAGATGGCGCCGCCGCGCGGGCAGCGATTGCCCGTGACGTAAAGCGAGCCGTCGCCAAATGCCACGACCGCGCGCTGGCAGCGGTTGTTGCACCGACGGCAGGTAACGCCGCCGAACTCGCGATGCTCGAAGCGCTCCACGGCATCGAGCCCGATAAACGACGTGCCGGCGTCGCCCTTGCGGCATTCCTCGCGCGCGAGCAGGGCGATACCGATAGCGCCCATCAGCCCCGGGTGGGGCGCACGCGTGACGGGTTTGCCCAGATACTGCTCGAATGCGCGCAGCACCGCGTCGTTTCGGAACGTGCCGCCCTGGACGACGACTTTGTCGCCCAGACGGTTGAGATTTGAAACGCGAATGACCTTGGTGAACACGTTCTCGATAATCGAACGGCAGAGACCGGCCATGATGTCGCCCGGACCCTTACCGCGCCGCTGCTCGGAAACGACGCTGCTGTTCATGAACACCGTGCAGCGGCTGCCGAGAACGGCGGGGGCTTTGGACGAAAATGCCTCGGTCGCGATATCCTCAACGGCTATTCCGAGGTTTTTGGCAAAACCCTCGAGGAACGAGCCGCAGCCCGCAGAGCACGCCTCGTTGACGACGATATCGGTCAGCACGCCGTGGTTGAGCCAGATGGCCTTCATATCCTGTCCGCCGATGTCGAGCACGAAGGTCGCATCGGGAACGCATGCGCACGCGGCGCGGGCGTGCGCGACCGTCTCGACCGTATGGTAGTCGGCGTGGAACGCGCGCGCGAAAAGCTCCTCGCCGTATCCCGTGGTGCCCACGGCATCGATCGCAAGCGTGACTCCCGCTGTCTCCCAGCGGTTCTTCAAGCTGACAAGACCCTGTTGGGCGACGTCGAGCGGTCTGCCGTTATTAGACGCGTAGAACGAATCGACAAGCTCACCCGCCTCATCGACCAGGGCGAACTTGGTCGTCGTGCTCCCCGAATCGATACCGAGCGCCACACGCACCGTCTCTCCGGGCGCATACGCATCCGGACCCTTTGCCGGCGTCTCTTTGCCATGGCGTGCCGTAAAATCCGCCTGCTCGGCAGGTGTGGCAAAAAAGGGCTGGGCAAGACGTCCCTCCCCGCTTGCGGGCGCGACCGTCTCGAGCTTATCCAGCCGGACAAAAGCGTCGGGAAGGTCGATCGGTTGGGACGATGCGAACATGTCGGTCAGCGACAGGGCGGCACCGCGCGCGACCATGATCTGCGGATCGCGCGGGACGATAACCTGATCGTCCGATAGATTCAGTTGCTCCCGGAACACGCGGACCAGTGTGGGGTTGTAGGCGAGCGTACCGCCCTCGAAGATTACCGGCGGCTCGATGTCGATACCCTGGGCCAGACCGCCGATCGTTTGGCGGGCGACCGCGTGAAGCGCCGAAAGCGCCAGGTCGGTGGTAGGAATGCCCTCGTTGAGCAGCGGCTGGATATCGGTCTTTGCGTACACGCCGCAGCGGCCCGAGACCTCGTGGACGGTCGTTCCCCGGCTTGCGAGCTGCTCGAACTCGCCCGATTCGGTGCCGACCCCCATGAGCTTTGCCATCTCGTCGATAAATGCACCGGTACCGCCTGCGCACGAGCCGTTCATGCGCATGTCGGCAACCTCGATGTCTCCCTTATCGTTGGTGCGGAAGAAGATCATCTTGGCGTCTTGGCCGCCCAGCTCGATGGCGCAGCGCGTCTGCGGATAGAACCTGCTGATCGCGAGCGCGTTGGCGACCACCTCCTGAACGTACGAGGCGCCCAGCGCGGTCGCGATATCGCGCGCACCCGAGCCGGTCACCGCAACGCGCAGTGACTCATGGGGAAAGCGCTCGGCGAGCTCGCCGAGCATGGCGCGCACGCTCGCTGTCTGACACGCCCCGTGGCGGCGATATCCCCACCACGCCTCGGTCATATCCTCGTGCATCGCGTAAACTTTGGTCGTCGTCGACCCTACGTCCAGTCCTACTAGCAACGCCATAATGCTCCGTCTCTCGCATTTTTCCCGCTAGAGATATACCACTCTACGTAATACAACAGACTGTTGTATTTAAACTCCGTATAAAAAGCGGCTGCCGAAACGCTTCAGCAGCCGCCGAATGCACCAACAGATTGTTCTGCGCGCTAGCACGTCGGGCAACGGAGCAGCACGGGCCCTCCGGTCATGTGCACCGCTCACGCCCGCGATGTCGCCGAGAGAGCTATCCACGCTTAGGGCTCCAACCAAGCAAGTCGCCCGCGCTCAGCAGATCCCTAAGCGAGCTACTCGCACTCAGGAGCCATAGCCTGCTCCAAGAGCTCGGCATGCTCCTCCTCGAAAACCGTCCCCACAGGGAAGGCGCGACGGAAGACGAAGCGGGAAATCGGACCGGCTACCAAAAGGTTCCACGGCAGCGCCATCACAAAATTATGCGGGATGTTGATCATCCAGATCGCGGGCACGGAATACAGGTTCGCAAGGATGCCGCCGGGCATGTGCGTCAGACCCTCACAGGCACCGTACAGCGACATGATGATGACCATGGGAACGACCATGCAGGAGCTGACGGCGAGCGTCATGGCAAGTGGCGAGCTCTTGCCCGGCGTGACCAAGTACTTAAAGGCGAAACCCTTGGCGAGCGGGCTGGCGACGAACCAGTCGCAGCACATGGCAAAAATGTAGGCAACGGGGAAGCCGAGCCACGCAGTGGCAACGACCTCGCCGTTGATGGCCCCGTGCTGCAGGGCAACGTTGTAGATGCTCATCCAGAGCACCATGCAAAAGCACATGATAAAGGTGAACAGCAGGCTCTCTCGTTTGTTGATAGGCATAAAGGGCAGATTCCTCTCTGTGTTGTACCGCGGCGCCACGCAACAAAAACGGGCGGGCAAGATGGAGCTGTTGGAACTTCATCTCGCCCGCCCGTGGTACGCGCGTCTGCGACTACTTATGTGGTGGAACCAGCCTAGCACGAAACGCATGCGCTTCGTAAGCGTTGAGTTTATGAAGATGCAGGGCACCGATAATCCCCCGACCCCATAAGTTGCGGTGGAATACGGACTGTTTTGACCCTTTAAGCAGCAATTCAGTCCCTATTTCACCGCAACTCATTTGGTGCAAAGTAACCTGTCCCCCTTGTACCAATTAGCTGGTGTGGCGCCAGCGAGGGTCGGTGAGCGTACGCGCCACACCCAGTCCAACGGGCAGAAACGCTACGATGAGCACTGCGCGCACAAACCAGCCGAGCATATTGACCGTGTCGAAGGTGCACATGTAATACATCGAGCGATACAGATACAAGCCCGGCACCATAATGACAATCGAAGGCACCGTGAGGGCGATGCGCGGGTAGGTGAGCTTGACTTCAGCCAAGCTTGCGAGCAGCCCCGATACCAGCGCGCCGATAAACGCTGCTGCCTCGGGAGGCATTCCCGTGCTGAGGCCCAGGAAGGGAATCATCGTCGGCGCATCGACAAGGGTCAGACGCAGGGTATTGGACACGGCGCCGATCAACCCAGCTGCCGCGGCCATCTTTACCGGGCTGTTGAACATCACCGAGAAGCCGAATACGCCAACGAAGCTCATCACCACGCGCAGGAGCGTAAGGGCAAGCGGCGAAAGGCCCAGTGGGGCAAAGTCGTCCGGCGCCAGGCCAACACACTCGGCAACCATCCAACCTACGAGGGTCGCCATCACAATAATCGATACGGCATATGAAAGGCGCTCGATACCGCTTCGCATGTCGAGCTTAGCGATGTCGAGGCCTGCCGTAATGAGTGGAAAGCCGGGAATCACAAAGAGCATGGCGCCGATATAGCCTTCTTGGTGCGACATTGCCCCCGGTATGACCTGGCCAAGGCCGAGCAATGCCAGCAGATACGAAACGCAAGCGAGCGCAACGCCGGTCGTCAGCGCGCTGAACTGACCAAGGCCTTGCTTGAGAATATGGGAGCGGGCAAAGTTGCCGACACCCGCGCCCACGAACGCGCAGGCCATCTCGATAGGGCCGCCGCCGAGCAAAAAAACGAAGGCGCCACAGGCGCAGGCCGCCGCAAGGCCCTGTTGCCAAGGCGCGTAATCAGGTTTTGAACTCTCAACGGTCTTGAGCATCTCGTGATACTCGTGCACCGTGAAGCGACGACCATAGGTCTCGATTTCCTTGAGGAAACTCTCCATCATCCAAATGCGATGGGTATTGACGCCCGTTGTGGGCAAGCTGACGACCTCATTAAAGCAGTGACCATCTTCGATGCAGGTGCACTCAAACGACAGAAGACTTAAGTCAACGTGGATGGTGACACCGAGTACGGCGGCAACACGATTCATGGTATCGCGCACGCGCCAGGCACCCGTTCCGCTTGCCAGCATAAGCATGCCGGTGCGGCAGATGATGGATGATTTATCGGTGAGCGGCGCATCGACGGCAAGCTCATCGCCTGCCGTCACGATCTGGTGCCAGTCAGTTTTCATATGGAGCGCGCCGGCACGAACGCCGTGGTGCATGGGGGCTCTCGAAAGCAGCGAGTTAAGGCGCGAAGGCTGTGAGGGCTCCGCCGATTCGCCCTCGTCCTCGTCGGGCTCTTCATCGACCAGATCAAAGGAATCAAGCGGCGCTGGCTCGCGACGGTCGATCAGCTCCTCGTCCTCATCATCAAAGTAGTTGAACTGATCGAGCATGTCCTCTTCGATTGCGCGCTCGCTCGCGTCGTCCATCCCGGTGCTCCCTTCCTATCGACTAACCCCCATCCTAGACAGCGACGGCTAAAGGAAACATAAAAGAGACGGCTGTCATGCGAACCATGCGCGCAATAGCCGTGGGTAGTCGTTTAAGAACGTCCACAATGACTATTGACAGCCAAGGCAACGCCGATGCCTTGGCAACGACAGCGAAAGCCCGCCAGAGCGAGCAAGGTGCCTTGAAACAAGGCGGCATTGACCTTTTGGTCATGCCGCCGAAGTTGAAAGGCAGATTGCCGCTCTGGCGGGCTTGCAGCGTCAACTGGTTACGGCGTTTGGCAAAACGCCGTAACCCCCTAGTACATCTTTGCGCCGGCGGGGATGGAGGCGTCGAGCTGGATCAGGTTGAGGCGCTCCTCGCCCTCCTCCTCGTGGATAGCGCTGATCAGCATGCCGCAGCTGGGAATACCCATCATCTTGCGCGGGGGCAGATTGGTGATGGCAAGCAAGGTCTTGCCGACCAAGTCCTCGGGCTCGTAATAACCGTGAATACCGGAGAGGATGGTGCGGTCGGTGCCGGTGCCGTCGTCGAGCGTAAAGTTCAGCAGCTTCTTGGACTTCTTGACGGCCTCGCATGCCTTGACCTTCACAGCGCGGAAGTCGCTCTTGGAGAAGGTATCAAAGTCGACGAACTCCTCAAACAGCGGCTCAACGGCGATCTTGGAGTAATCGAGCGTGGGCTTAAGCGACTTAACGAACGGGCTCGCGGCGTTGCCGGCCTCGGCAGCCTTGGCGGCAGCGGCACCGGACTGGAAACCCTTCTCGGGCTTCATGTGCGGGAACAGCAGCACGTCGCGGATAGAAGCCTGGTTGGTGAGCAGCATGACCACGCGGTCGATGCCGATGCCGATGCCGCCCGCAGGAGGCATACCGTACTCGAGGGCGCGCACGTAGTCCTCGTCGTACTCCATGGCCTCGTCGTCACCGCCGGCCTTCTCGGCCATCTGAGCGGCAAAGCGCTCGGCCTGGTCGACCGGGTCGTTGAGCTCAGAGAACGCGTTGGCGTACTCGTGACCGGCAATAACCAGCTCAAAGCGGTGCGTCAGGCGCGGGTCGTCCTCAAAGCGCTTGGCAAGCGGGCTGACCTCGATGGGGTAATCGCACACGAACGTGGGGTTGACGATGGTGTCCTCGCCCAGCTCATCGTAGATCTCGGCGATAATCTTGCCGGCGGTCCACTCGGGCTTAATCTCCAGGCCCTTCTCGCGCGCGGCGGCAGCAAGCTCCTCGACCGGCGTGTCGATGGTGACCTGCTTGCCGAGCACGTCGGAGACGATGTCGGTCATGGGACGGCTGGCCCACTCACCAGAAAGGTCGATGGTCTGGCCCTGGTACTCGATGACCTCGGGGTTGCCGATGGCCTTGTTAGCCGCCTTAATGACACCCTGGGCGAGCGCCTTCATGCCCTCGAGGTCGGAGAAGGCACGGTAGGCCTCCATCGTGGTGAACTCGGGGTTGTGGGTAAGGTCCATGCCCTCGTTACGGAAGATGCGGCCGATCTCGAACACGCGCTCAAAACCACCGACGATGCAGCGCTTGAGGTGCAGCTCGGTGGCAATACGCAGGTAGCACTCCTGATCGAGCGCGTTGAAGTGGGTAATGAACGGCTTGGCCGTGGCACCACCCTGGATGGTCTGCAGGATGGGGGTCTCGACCTCCATGTAGCCGTCGGACTCCATAAAGCGACGGAAGGTGGAGAGAATCTGCGAACGCTTACGGAAGGTCTCACGAACGTCGTCGTTGGCGATCAGGTCGACATAGCGCTGGCGATAGCGGGTCTCCTTGTCGGAAAGACCGTGGAACTTCTCGGGCAGCGGACGAACGGCCTTGGAAAGCAGGGTCGCGCTCTCAGGGGCAACGGAAAGCTGGCCGCGCTTGGTGCGCACGACCACGCCGGTCACGCCCAGGATGTCGCCCAGGTCGAGGGCCTTGAGCGTATTCCAGGCAGCCTCGTCCATGTCGTTGATGCGGCAGAACAGTTGAATCTCGGCAGTCGCATCGCGCACGACGATGAACATGATCTTGCCCTGACCGCGCTTGGCGACCACACGGCCGGCAATCTTCACGACATCCTCGGTGTCCTCACCATCGGCAAGATCGGCGTACTTAGCCTCGATATCGGCGACGTAGTCCTCAAGCTCAGAGTGCTCAGGATAGGGGTTCTGGCCCGCCTCGAACAGGGCGGCGCGCTTGACCAGGCGGGTGGCGCGCTCGTCGTTGAGCGTCGATGCCTGATCGGCGGCGTTCTGGTTCTCTGCCATAAGTTAGCTCCTCAAACTAAAACGCTCCCCAGGATTCGGTCCCAGGGAGCGAAAACATACCTTTACGCGGGACCGTGGTCTAGCGTGCGATCTTGGCGATGGTGTAGACGCGAGTCTTGCCGGAAGGCGTAACGACCTCGACGGAATCGCCCTCGCCGTGACCAATGATGGCGTGACCGACCGGAGACTCGTTGGAAATCTTGTGCTCGAGCGAGTTGGTCTCGGTGGTACCGACGAGCGTGACTTCCATGACCTCGCCGTTGGGATCAATCAGCGAAACGGTGGAACCGATGGAGACGGTCAGGTCGCCCGTGGTGGCAGCAACCTGAGCGTTGGCAAGAATGGCCTGGATCTCGGCGATACGAGCAGCATTCTGGGCCTGCTTGTCCTTGGCGGCATCGTACTCGGAGTTCTCCGAAAGGTCGCCGAACGCGCGGGCTTCCTTGATGTCCTCGACGATCTCCTTGGCGTAATCGCCCTCACGCCAGGCGAGCTCCTCGACGAGCTTCTGGCGGCCCTCAGCGGTCAGTACGATCTGGCTTGCGTCCATACGGATATCTCCCCAACTCTGATCAAACAATCAACTGTCAACAAAACGAAAAAGACCGGCTAGCCTGCGGGCAAGCCGGTCAGGTGCTCACCCCAAAGGGATGGGACTACTCTGCGTCCGCGTCGCTGTCCTCTGCCTGCTTCTTCTTGGCAGCAGCGAGCTTGGCCTCGAGCTCAGCGATCTCCTTGTCCTCCTCGGACTGCTCGACCACGACCTCCTCGGCCTGCTTGGTCTCGGCCTTATCGTCGCCCTCCATACCCTCACGGATATTCTTGACGGTAGAGCCGAGGGACTTGCCGAGCTTCGGCAGGTTCTTGGGCCCGAAGATAATCAGGACAACGACGAGAATAATGATGAGCTCAGGAGCCCTCAGTCCAAACATGTAGACCTCCACAATACAGCGAGACAAGCTCGAATGAGTATACCGCGGGTATCGCGGTATCACAACACTAGCTAAAAAAAGGGACCGCAAGAAGCGGTCCCTCCTCATGCTCTGGTCGGGTTGACTGGATTTGAACCAGCGACCCCTGCGTCCCGAACGCAGTGCTCTACCAAACTGAGCCACAACCCGTTAGCTCGACTATAGTAACAAAGATTTTCGCCGCGTGCTAGAGAAATTTTTATTTCTTTGGCGCGTCGATTTGAACCGTGTTGGGAATAAGCTCAGTCGCGCAGGCCCACCAGCCATTTTGCTGGGCAGCATCGGCAAGCCTTTCGGCCGTGGCAGCGGTGTCGCAAATGGCAAACGAGCAGGCACCCGATCCGCACACATCTACAGCAACGGTTCCGTCCTGTTTACGCAGCCAGTCGAGGACCGTTTGAATCTGCGACTCCATCTGTGCGGAAATGACACCAAGGTTGTTATGGATGAGTGCATATGCCGTCTCGGCATCACCAGCACGCAAGGCAGAAGCTATCGCGCCGGGCTTGTCCGCAGGCACCGGGGCCTCGTCAAAACGTCGATAGGCTTCAATTGTCGAAACGCTTGCCTCGCGCGGCTTGACCAGCACGACGGGCGTCGCAGGCAGCGCGGGGTACTCAGTTGCCAGCACGTCTCCCCCACCTACGTAGAACGCAGGACTCGCGTGCAAAAAGAACGGGACGTCAGCACCAATGCCCCGCGCAATATCGTCGAGCGCTGGGTCGGTGCGATCAATGCCCCAGAGCTCTGCCAAGGCGACAATGACCGCGGCCGCATCCGTCGAGGGGCCGCCCAAGCCGGCGCACAATGGAATGCGCTTCTCAATCGTCACGCAGACGTTTGCCTCGCGACCATAATGCTCGGCCATAGCAACCGCAGCCCGATACGCCGTATTCTTTTGCATGGGAAAATCTGATGCCGGAACCGTCTGGACGGTCAGCGCCTGCGACGGCGCGACCGTCACGGTATCGGAAAGACCGACGGCCGCCATCAGGGAATCGACCCTGTGGTAGCCGCGGTCATCGCGCTCGGTATGAACCCCCAGGTAGAGGTTAATCTTTGCCGGCGCGGAAAGAGTCAGGGACCGATCGGTCACCGTTAATGCTCCTCGAGCTGATTGCCGAGCGGGGTAAAGATATGCTCGCCGCTCTCGGGGTCGAACAGCTCGACCTGGCCGGTGAGGACATCGATGTACTGGTAGGACTGACGCGACTTGCGGCCGCGACGCTCGTCAACCTCGACAATGAAGACGGCCGGGTGGACGCTCTTGATGGTGCCCATGCGCTCGACGACGCGGGTACGGCCCATGTTGGCCTTCACCTTGACGCGATCGCCCACCATATCGGTCAGCTTCTCGTGGATGTCGTCGACGTGATTGACTTCCATCTCTTCCATGAACAGGGCCTCCAGAAGGTGCAATTCAAAAAGGGGACAATACCCCTAAGATAGACAAAACTCTAATACTATAGCACCCTGTTGTGGCCATACGCAAGTAGCTAAAAAAGCCCGGTCTCGAATACGTACCAGACGACAACCTCGCATGACCAGTTGTTACGCGGTTTGGTAAAACCGCGTAACCTAAAGGTTGTCGGTGTCCAAGACGATGGTGAATGGGCCGTCGTTGACCAGGTCGACCTTCATGTCGGCGCCAAAGATACCGTGCGCCACATGCTCAACGTCCTCGTGCACAAGCGTCAGGAAGTACTCGTAGAGCTCGTTGGCAACATCGGGTGCGCCGGCATCCGTAAACGATGGGCGGCGACCGTGGCGGCAGTCGGCGAACAGCGTGAACTGCGACACCACGAGCACCTCGCCGTCGACATCGGCAAGTGCCAGATTGGTCTTGCCGATCTCGTCCTCGTTGATACGCAGCCCGCGGAGCTTGCCCCACAGCTTGTCGGCCTCGGCACGCGTATCGCCATGGCCCACACCCAGCAGCACCAGGTAGCCGCGTCCAATGCGGCCCACGCACTCGCCGTCGACCGTCACGCCGGCGTTGAGCACGCGCTGCACCACCGCACGCATGGCCTACTCCTCGCCCGTCAGCTTGGCGGACAGATGCTCGAGCGCGTGGAAACGATGGCTGATGGCGTTCTTCTCGTCAGCCGTCAGCTCGGCCATGGTCTTGCCCGGCGTGTCGACCGGCAGGAACAGCGGGTCATAGCCAAAACCATGGTCGCCGCGGCCCTCGTGCGCGATAACGCCCTCGCAGGCGCCCTCGCCATAGGTAACCAGACCGTCCGTGTCGATGAGCGCGACGACGCTCATGAAGCGCGCGGTGCGGTCCTCATCTGCCACGCCTTCCAGGTTAACGAGAAGCTTGGCGTTGTTGGCGGCATCGTCGCCGTGCACGCCCGCATAGCGCGCGCTATACACACCGGGCTCACCGTCCAGCGCGTCGACGACCAAGCCCGAATCGTCGGCAATGGCCATAAGGCCCGTCTCCTCAACCGCGGCTTGGGCCTTGATGATGGCGTTCTCCAAAAACGTCGTGCCGTTTTCCTCGGGATCCTCAAAATCACCCAGCTGGCCGAGCGCCACAAAGCGCACCTCGGGCATGACCTTGCCCAAAATGGCCTCGATCTCGGTGAGCTTATGAGCGTTTCCGGTTGCCACGACGATGGTCGCCGCCGGGTCGAGGGTGTCGATGTCAATCTTCTCAAGTGCCATGACTGGCCTCCTTGTCTCTATAGCAAGCCGCGTGAGGGGCGTTTGGGCACTTGACCTCTCCCCTCTCAGGCGATCGGACCTTTCAACGCAGCATTTCAGCAGATAAAACCTACCAAAATAAACCTGTCCCTTTTTGGCAGGTTAGGCGATGGCTTGGCGCTGAAGCTCGATGAGCTCGGCGACACCCTTGTCACCCAGGTCAAGCAGGGCGTTGAGGCGTTTGCGGTCGAAGGGCGCCTGCTCGCCGGTGCCCTGGAGCTCGATCATCTCACCGGTATCGGTGGCGACGAGGTTCATGTCGACCTCGGCATGACTGTCCTCGGAATAATCGAGGTCAAGCAGCGTATTGCCGTCGACAACGCCCATAGAGATGGCAGCAACCTGGCCGGTAAGCGGGATGCGCTCGATCTTGCCCGCCTCGACCCACATGGCGAGGGCGTCGTGCAGCGCCACCCAGGCGCCGGTGATGCTCGCTGTACGCGTGCCGCCATCGGCCTGAATCACATCGCAGTCGACGGTGACGGTGTACTCGCCGAGCGCCTTCATGTTGACGACGGTACGCAGGCTGCGGCCAATGAGGCGCTCGATCTCCATGGAGCGACCCTTGCGGTTGGCGTGCTCGCGCTTGCAGCGCTTGCCGGTCGACGCCGGCAGCATGGCGTATTCCGCGGTCACCCAGCCGGCCTTAGCTCCCTTTCGCCAGCCCGGCACGCCCTCCTCGATAGTGGCGGCGCACAGCACGCGCGTGTCACCGAACTCGGCCAAACACGAGCCGTGGGCGTGCTTCATGACGCCACGGGTGAGCTTAACGGGGCGCAACTCGTTGGCGGCGCGGCCGTTGGCGCGGTTGACCTGCATGCACTCCATAGAAATATCCTTTCGGCAAAATATGTGGCGAAGGCTTTGGCGGCTGCCTTACATCTATTTCAGCTCATCGATATCGATATGTTCGATGCTCTTGAGCGGCTGACCAAAGATAAAGCTGCCCGCCACCGCAAACTCGGCAATGTTATCGGCCGTCGTGGCAAAACGATGCTGCGGCTCGGCGGCGTCGCCCGCCAGCTGCTCGCGGCGCGTGAGGATATCGGTCAGCTCGCGTGTGGTCTCCTCGGCGGAACTCACGACGCGCACCCCAGGCCCCAGCGCATGCCGGATAGGTCCCACCAACAGCGGGAAATGCGTACAGCCGAGCACCACGGTATCGATACCGTGGTCGCGCAGCGGCTCAACCGTGGCACCCACCAGCGCACGCACGGCAGGCGTATCGAAGATGTCCTCGTTCTCAAGCCACTGTTCCTGCAGGTGTGCACCCGAGGCTAGCTCGTGTTCGACAACCTCGACAAAGCTCGAGGCAGGACAGCCGTATACATCGACGCCGGCATCCAGATCCTGAATGGCGCGCGTGTAGGCGCCCGAGCGAATGGTGAGGTTGGTGGCGAGCACGCCCACGCGACGCGTACGCGTGCTGTTGATTGCTGCACGGGCACCCGGCGCGATCACACCGATCACGGGAACGTCGAGCACCTGCTGGGCCAGACGCAAGGCCGCAGCGGTCGCCGTGTTGCAGGCGATGACCATAATCTTGACGTCGTGCTTCGAAAGCCAACGACCCGCCTGCAACGCAAACGAGCGCACCTCATCCTCGGTGCGCGTGCCGTAGGGACAGCGCTTGGTGTCGCCAAAGTAGTAGACGGACTCGTGCGGCAGCGCCGTCGCGATGGCGCGCGCAACCGTCAGACCGCCCAAACCAGAATCGAACACGCCAATCGGGCGCGTGTCGCCTGCCGGATTCTCGATATCGGACATTACCTCACCAGTCTCTCTCGAAAAGACATGTCCAAGTGCGGCGACGCCGCGCTACGAACGCGCCGCGACCAGCAGCTCTGCCGTCGCCGCCCAACCGTCGATAATTTTGCCACGCGTAACGAAAGCGTTCTCGCAAGCAGCCAGGAACTCAGGCGCGCCGGCGCTCGTCAGGCCATTCTCGACCAGGCAGAACGTGCCCACGTGATCGGCCATGTAGAAGTCGGACTCGGAATCGCCGAGCGCCAACGTCTCCTCGCGCTCGATCCCTAGGTGCTCGCAGAAGCGCGCAATGGCGACGCCCTTGTTGAGACCCGCGGGATTGATGTTGAATGCGCGGCCGTCCTCGACGCGATTAAGCTCGAGCGTCGTCGGCTTGGACAGGTGAGTCAGATGGCCGTTGCACGCCCAGATCAGACCGCAGCCGGCCTCGTCCAGGATGGCCTGAACCTCATCGTCGGGCACATCGCCGCGCATGCCGACGGTGACCTCACGGTATTTGTAGCCGGTCGACATGTCGTTGTGATACTCGATCTTGTGCGGCCAGCGGGCGAGGATCTTCTCGCACACGCCGGTCTGCTCGATCACCTGGTGCGGCGTGAGGCCGCAAGAGGAGTCGTAGGGCATGTCGCCGGTCAGATACTCCCAATCGTTGGCTTTAAGGTCGTACATGACCAGACCGCCCATCTCGCCAATGTAGGAGTTGAGGCCGAGCACGCGCGCGTCCTCGTGGATCATGGTACGGTTGCGGCCCGAGGTGGGAACCACCTGAATACCAGCGCGAGCGAGCGCCACGACGGCCTCGACGAGTTTGGTCGAGGGGTTGCCGTCGTTGTCGCGCAGCACGCACGAGCCGGGCGCGAGCATGGTGGCGTCTAGGTCGGTAAAGACGTACTTGACCTTGGCCAAGCGCTCGCGCATCTCGCCCGAAAGCTCGGCGACGGTCGGCAGGGTATTGTGGGACATGGTTACTCCGTTTACGTAGAAGGGTTTGGACTTGGACGGCATGTTTTGATTGAGGGAACACGCTTATGGCGACAGCGCACTCAGGGCGCCGCCGCCATCATGGTTCATTAGTCAAACTGGGCAACATCGATCAGGCGATTGGCCAGCGAAAGGTCGCTCTCGATGGGCACGAACTCGTCGCCCACGTGCATGAGCTCCTCGTCACCCTTTGCCAGCAGCAAGACAATGGTGGGAGCATCGGGGTTGACGTACTCCTCGCGCGCCGCCTTGAACGCCGCATGCACAGCGGCTTCGCGATCGAGGATGATCTTGTTCGGCGTATCGTCGGGAACATGTTCGGCAAGCTCGCGACAGACCTTCATCGGGTCCTCGTGAGCCGGGTCCTCATTGGCAAAGATCATCAGGTCGGAATACGGTGCGGCCTCGCGCGGAAGCTGCTCGCGGCGCTCCTGCGCCTTGCCGCCGGCAGCGCCAAACACCGCAATGACCGGACTAGCGGGAAACGCGCGCTTGACCGACGAGAAAAGCGAGCGGAACGAAAGCTGGTTGTGCGCGTAGTCGACGACACAAATCACGCGGCCGTCCTTCGACTCCACGACCTCCATACGGCCCGGCACACGCAGTTTTGAGAGGCCCTTCTTGATAGCCTCGATACCGATGCCGATCTCGCGCGCAGCGGCGATAGCGACCAGCGCGTTCTCCACGTTAAAGTCGCCCGCGATACCCAGCAGGACCTTCTCCCCCGCCTCGGACTCGTCGGCGCTCATGCCGTGCAAGTTGAACTCGATGTTAAAGCCGAGCATGCGGACATCGCTCGCCCACAGGCTCGCCTCGGGATGCTCGACGCCAACGGTCACCAAGCGCTCGGCCGTCGACGCTGCCTCTAGCACACGGTCAACCTCTTCGGTGCCTAGATTCACCACGGCGGTCTTTGCCTGGTCAAAGATCCTGAGTTTGCTCTCAAAATAATCCTCAAACGTGGGGTGTTCGATCGGCGAGATGTGGTCGCGGCCGATGTTGAGGAAGCACGCCACGTCAAACGGCAGATTCTCGACGCGTTGGTACTTGAGCGCCTGGCTCGAAACCTCCATGACCATGGACTGGCGACCGGACGTGCGGCAGTTGGCGATATGGCGCCAGACCTCGGGGGCCTCGGGCGTAGTATTGGTGCTCTCGTAGCACTCGATGCCATCGTCGGTACTCACCGAGCCGATCATGCCGCAGGACTCGCCCGCCGCTTTGATAATCGACTGGAGCATAAAAGCGGCCGTGGTCTTTCCCTTGGTACCGGTGATACCCACGATCTTGACGTCGTGGTCGGGACGGTCGTAGACCTCCGGCGGCAACAGGGCCATGGCCGTGCGAACGCTATCAACAACCAGCATCGCAGCACCGCTCTCCTGCGCCAGCGGCTCCAGAGACTCGACCAGTGACTCCTCGCACACAAATGCGACGGCGCCCGCATCGAGCGCCATGCTCAAAAACGCGGGCTTAAAGGCAGCACCTTTGCAGAAGAACACGTCACCTGCCGAGACCGCGCGCGAATCAAACGAGCAGCCGGTCACGGCACGCTCGTCAACCTGCTCTGATGCGCGCAGCTCGCCGCACACATCGAGAAGCTTGGCAAGCGTATCGACCGTGGTCACGGTCGCGGAATCCGAATGGTGCATCTTTCACCTTTCTCAGCCATTTGGCAGGGACGGTTTTTATAGTAACTGAAACGCACCCACGCAAAAACGGCTCCCGGAGGAGCCGTTACGCGCAGGCGTTCGTAAGCCGAGGCTAGGCAGCCTGAACAGAAGGCTGGCCCTCGTCGATAAAGAAGCGCTTGTACCACACTAGGAACACGAGCGGCGTATAGATCTTGCGCTGGAAATCGCCCTTGCCCGCAAAGTGCAGATCGAGCAGGTGCATGAGCTCGTCGGTATCGAAGAACTCGCTTGCCCACGGCGCGGTGAAGTACTCCTTGACATAGTCGTACCACTTTTGCTCGCGCAGCCAGTAGACAATCGGCACCGGGAAGCCCACCTTGGGACGGGTGGCCCACTCATCGGGCAGCGACTTGTTGGCAGCGTGGCGGAGTACCTGTTTGTTGCCGTTCTCGTTGATGCGGTAGCGGTCGGGAATGTGCTCGGCGAACTCCATGACTTTGCGGTCCAGGAAGGGCACGCGCAGCTCCAGCGAGTGTGCCATGCACATCTTGTCGGCCTTGAGCAGAATGTCGCCCGGGAGCCACATGTTCATGTCCAGGTACTGCTTCTTGACCAGCTCGGGCTGATCCTTCACGCGTGCGTAAATGGGTGCTGCGAGCTCAAAGGCGCCATCGCCGGTGTTGTACTCGGGCTTGAGCACGCCGTCGACCTCGCGCTCCGGCCATACCAGAGCCTGTCCCAGGAACGACTTCTCAGGGATCTCGGCACCCTTGACCAGGAAGTTATGTCCCTTGAAGTACGGCATATGCAGCGCCAGGTTACCGAGCGCGCGACGGATGGGCAGCGGCACCATCTTTTTGTACTTGCGGACCGGGACCGTGTCCTCGTAGTAGGCGTAGCCGCCAAAGAGTTCGTCGGCGCCTTCGCCCGAAAGCACGACGGTGACGTCCTTGCGGGCCATCTCGGCCAAGAACCACAGCGGCACGGAAGACAGGTTGGACTGCGGCTCGTCCATGTGATACTGGATGTCCTCGAGCGCACCGAAGAACTCGTCGGCGGTAATCATCTTGCGAACGTTCTCGACGCCGAGCTTATCGGAAAGCTCCTTGGCGTAGTTGGTCTCGTTGAAGTTCTTGTAGTCAAAGCCCACCGAGAAGGTCTTGTCGGGCATGAGGCAAGCGGCGATGTAGCTGGAGTCGACGCCACCGGAGAGGAACGACGCGACCTTGACGTCGGCGATACGATGGGCCTCGACGCTCTCGTGCACGACCTCGTCCAGCTCATCGACATACTCTTCGAACGGCTTCTCGACGGCAGAGTAATCGCAATCCCAGTAGCGCTCGATGTTCATCTTGCCGGTCGGGATATCGACGGTAAAGTAGTGCGCCGGCGGCAGCTTGTAGACACCCTCGAAGAAGGTCTCCTCAGTCGCCGAATACTGCAGCGTCATGTACGGACGCAGAGCCTTTTTGTTGACCGCCTTGTGGAAGTGCGGGTAGTCCAGGAAGCTCTTGATCTCGGAACCAAAGAGCACGCCCGGAGCGCCGTCGCCCGCATCGGCCATGGGATAGTAGTAGAGCGGCTTGATGCCAAAGATGTCGCGGGCGCCAAAAAGCTTGTTCTTCTTTTTGTCCCAGATGACGAAGGCGTACATACCGCGCAGACGATCGAGTACGGCCTCGCCCCACTCCTCGTAGCCGTGCAGGAGGCTCTCGGTGTCGGCGCCGCAGTGGAACTTGTAGCCCTTGGCCTCGAGCTCGGAACGGAGTTCTTGGAAGTTGTAGATCTCGCCGTTGAAGACAATGACGACGCTGCCGTCCTCGTTGGCCATGGGTTGAGCGCCGGCCTCGGTCAGGTCGAGGATCGACAGGCGGCGGAAGCCCAGGGCAACGCGGCCGTCGATAAACTGACCGCCCATGTCGGGACCGCGATGGACGATGCGGTCCATCATCTTGGTGAGCACCTCGGATTGGTTATCCGTCCCACCGACAAAACCGACAAAACCGCACATATACTATCCCCTCTGCTGTTGCTGGGCATCAAATCGAATCAGTAGCTTTTGAGTATACCCGAGGGCGTAAAGAGGGGCGGAATGTTCAGGCAATCTCAACTGAATCAGCTCCGCTGTGACACGCGCCGGTTACCTTTAATGGATATGAGGTGAATGAGGCGATTGTTTTGCTATACTCTCTCCGCACGGGCGATTGGCGCAACGGTTAGCGCAGGTGCTTTACACGCACAAGGCTGGGGGTTCGAATCCCTCATCGCCCACCATTGAATTGGAAACGGTCCTCGAAAGTGACCGTTTTTGTTTGGGCCCAGCGCATGGGATTCGAACCCGACAGGGTGCGGAGCTGAGGAAACGCGAAGCGTTTTCCAGCGCAGCACGCGAGGGCCGCAGGCCCGAAGCGGAAGCGGGCGGCGAAGCCGCACGCGACATCCCTCATCGCCCACCACCGAATTGTTAGGCCTCCAGCGATGGAGGCCTTTCTTTTTTCAGGCCCATCGCAGGGGGATTCGAACCCGCCAGCACGTCTGTCACAAAGGCCGTGACCAAATAATGGCAAAAATGAGTACTGCTGCTTTGTTTGCAACATATAAAAAGATAGTATTTGCTTAAGTTACGCAACATATGTCCATTATAAGGACTAACAGTTAGATCACAATCGTGCATTCATCGCCATTTCGACTTGCCATCTGGCCTTATTAGTCCAAAATTGCTGCTACCAAATCGGTAACAGTACTCATATTTGATGTTTTTTGACCAGCAGGTCTCCCTGCCTTAGCAAATCTAAGGCAAAACGGGCTCCAGACCGCTGAATCATGCCGCATAGGGCACGTCCGCAGTCCGGAACCCGGTCCAAATTGAGTTATTGCGCCGCGTTAGGCCAAGACGCCCGACAGGATCTCGACCAGACTGTCCACGTCGGCTTCCTCGCAGACGAGCGGCGGCAGGAAACGCAGCGTATGGGCACCCGTAGCGTTAATCACGGCACCGGCGGCCAGCGCGCGGGCAACAATATCATGCGCATCGCCCGCAGCGTCATCCAAGTCGCATCCGAGCATCAGGCCGCGGCCACGAATCTCAACCACGTGCGGGAGCTTGGCCAGCGCCTGCTCCATATAGGCGCCTACCTTGGCAGCATGGTCGGCATAATCGCCGCGCACGAGCGCGGAGAGCGTCGCGGCACACGCCGCGATGGCCAAGCAGCTACCGCCAAAGGTCGAGCCGTGGTCGCCCGGCTTAAACACGTCGGCAATCTCCTTCTTCGCCACGACGGCACCCATGGGCACGCCGTCGGCAATGCCCTTGGCAAGGCTCATGATGTCGGGCTCCACGCCATAGGTCTGGAACGCAAACGGCTTACCCGTGCGGAAGATACCGCACTGGACCTCGTCGGCGATAAGCACGGCGCCCACTTCGTGTGCCAGGTCGCGCGCTGTCGCCATAAACTCCTCGGTCATGGGGTGCACGCCACTCTCACCCTGGATCGGCTCGAGCATCACGGCACAAATCTCGCTCCCCAGCTGCTTAAAGATCGCACGCAGTTCATCGACATCGTTGGGCGTGCAGGCCACAAAGCCACCCGGCAGCGGGCGGAAGCTGTCCTGCAGCCAATCCTGCATGGTGGCGGCAATGGTCTCGAGCGTACGGCCGTGGAAGCCGCCGCGCATGCACACGATGGTGTTGCCGCCATTGCCGGCACGCTTGGCGTACAGGCGCGCGAGCTTCATCGAGCCCTCGTTGGCCTCGGCGCCGGAGTTGGCAAAGAAGGTCTCCCAAACCTGCTCATCCGCAGCCGGGGCACCAAGAGCAGCTGCCGTGGTCTCATCGCCGGCGACAATGGCATCGGCAAGCACGCGCGCACCATCTACGTCGTCGCTAGCGAGCTTGGACAGCAGCGCCGCGACCTGTCCGCGCTGCTCGATGTAGAAGTAATTGGAGACATGCATGAGCTTTTTGGTCTGTGCCTCGAGCGCCGAGAGCACAGCCGGGTCGCCATGACCTAGACTGCACACGCCGATGCCGGCAAGAAAGTCGAGGTACTCACGGCCATCGTCGCCGGTGAGCTTCATGCCGCGACCCTCGACAAACTCGAGCGGAGAGCGGCCAAAGGTATGCATAACGTAATGGGATTCAAGCGATTGCTGAGCTGCAAGTGACATGGGATGCCTTTCGTTGGGCGCCAGACGGCGCGGGGCTATGGATGCAGGAATGGCGCGGCTGCGGGTCAGCTAGACCGTCTGAAGCTTCTCGACCTCGTCAAGGTTCTCGGTCAGACGCGCAGCAAACGTCGAAAGCGGATGCGGATGCGTATCGAACTCGTAAGCCGTCTCGGTGGAATGGATCACGGTGCCGACGCCGGCATCGGTCAGCAGCTCCAGGAGCAGCGAATGCGGCGTGGTACCGTTAATGATGTGGGCACGAAATACGCCGCCGGTAAGCGCATCGACGGCCGCACGCAGCTTGGGAATCATGCCCTTATCGACCTCGCCGCCGTAGAGCATTTCGTTAACCTCGTCGAGCGTTAGGTTGGAGATAAGCGAGTCCTTGTCGCTAAAGTCCTTGTACAGGCCATCGACATCGGTCAAAAAGATCGCCTTATGCGCGTGGAGCGCCGCGGCAACGGCACCGGCGGCGGTGTCGGCGTTGATGTTGAAGAAACCGCCGTCCTCTCCCGCCGCGACGGTAGCGATGACGGGGATGTACTCGCTATCGAGTAAGCGCTCGATATAGTCGGTGTTGACGTGCGTCACTTTACCCACGCGACCGAGCTCGGAGTCGAGCGGCTCGGCGATGAGCGTGCCGGCATCGCTGCCCGACACGCCTACGGCCAGGTTGCCGTGGTGGTTGATGGCAGCAACCAGCTCCTGGTTAACCTTGCCGCCCAGCACCTCGCGCACGATATCCATAGTCGCCGGCGTGGTCACACGCTGGCCGTTCTTAAACTCGACGGGAATATCGTAATGGCTCAGCGCCTCGTTGATAGCCTTGCCGCCGCCGTGCACGATGACGGGGCGCATACCGATGATCTTGAGCAAAACGATGTCGCTCATCACGTCGCGGCGCAGCTGCTCATCAACCATGGCGGCTCCGCCATATTTGATAACGACCGTCTTACCGGTCAGGTTCTTAATCCACGGCAGCGCTTCGAACAGCAGCTGCGCGGTTGCTTCGTTGGATTCACTCGAACGACAATCGCGTGCGAATTTCATAATCTGCCTCGTCTTTCGTATCGTTATCGCGCCGTGCTCCGCTGTCCGCAATCGCGGCAAGATGCGCAGCGTGCCTGGAATCTAGGAACGGTAGTCGCCGTTGATGGAGATGTACTCATGCGTGAGGTCGCAGGTCCACACGGTCGTTGCCGCGTCGCCTGCGCCCAGGTCGGCCGAGATCACGATCTCGGGCGCCTCGAAACGTCGTAGAGCCTCGTCCTCGTCAAAGGGAACAGTCAGACCGTCGCGACAGACGGGCATGCCCATCATGTCGATGGAAACGTCTTCCTGATTAAACTTCACGCCGCACTTGCCAAGCGCCATAGCAACGCGACCCCAGTTGCAGTCGTGGCCGGCGATGCAGGTCTTAACGAGCGGCGAGTTGGCAACGGCACGGGCGGCGATATCGGCTTCCTCGTCGTTCACGGCGCCGGTAACGTTGACCGTAACAAGCTTGGATGCGCCCTCACCATCGGCGGCGATATTGCGCGCCAGGCTCTCGCACACCTCGTGCACAGCAAATGCCAACTCGTCAAAGGCATCGGAGCCCTCGACGATAGGCTCGGCATCTGCGGCAGCGGCGCCGGAGGCAAGCATGATACAGGTGTCGTTGGTCGAGGTGTCGGAATCGACCGTTACCTTGTTAAAGGTCTGCTTGACGGTCGAGAGCAGC
>CABUSL010000004.1 GCA_902494295.1 uncultured Collinsella sp. | reverse complement strand
TTGACGAGCGGCATTTGAGACAAGGTGACGTGAAACGAAAGGGCGCTGACCTTCTGGTCGCGCCCTTGAAGTTGAACGTCAGATTGTCCAAATGCGGCCCGCGCAGCGTCGAGCCGTTACGCGGTTTGGTAAAACCGCGTAACCCTAAAGCTCCGTTACTTCAACGTTGTTGTAGATCTCGTCCCAGCGGTCCATGACCAGGTGACCGGTCTTGGGATCCATAGCGTTGAGTTTGCCGCAGGTATTGGCGGTCTTGAGCACCGTGACGTCGTCGGCACCAGCAGCAATGGCATGCGCAAAGCCGGCGATGGTCGAGTCGCCGGAACCCGTCGCGTTCACAGCCGCAATCGCGGGCGTCTTGGCGCGGAACGCGCGACCCTCATGGAAGCCCACCGAACCGGCAGCGCCCATCGAAACGACAACCCAGGGAATACCGTCAAAGCGGCCATCGCCGGCAAGCGCCTCGCGCAGGGCATCGACATCATCGGTCGTAAAGGACGTACCCAGCAGGCCGTTAATCTCGGTCAGATTGGGCTTTACGAGCTCAGGCTTAGCGTCGGACTTCAGCGCGGCCTCCAGCGATGCACCCGAGGTGTCGAGCAGCACCTTGGCGCCCGCCTCCTCGGCGATCTTGACGAGCTCGGCATAGTAGCCGGCATCGACGCCACGCGGCAGCGAGCCCGAAAGCGTCACAACGTCCGCCTTCGCTGCAAGCTCGGCGAACTTGGCCGTAAAGGCCTCGAGCTCGGCCGGGGCGATCTGCGGGCCGCTCTCCAGCAGCTCGGTCTGATTGCCCTCGTGCAGAATATTCAGGCAAATGCGCGTCTCACCGGCGATGGGCACAAAGTCATTCTTGACGCCGTCGGCATCCATAAGCTCGGCCATATAGGCGCCCATGTGGCCGCCAAGCAGACCGGTCGCGAGCACGTCATCGCCCAGCTGCAGCAGCACACGGCTCACGTTGAGGCCCTTACCGCCAGCGGTCTTTTCGGGCGTCACGCGGTTTACGTCGTCGATGATCAGCTTATCGAGCTGATAGCGCGTATCAATCGACGGGTTCATGGTAACGGTCAGAATCATGTTGAACTCCTGTTTCCGGGGCGGCATGACCCACCCCAAACATACGATAGCTCGTTAAAGAATCTCGATCTCAAAGCCGCGGGTGACGGCCTCCCCCGGCTTGGCAACCAGGCAGCCACGCTTGTGCTCCAGAATATCGTCCTCGTCGGAGCAGGTGGACAGACCACCCCACGGTTCAACAGCCACAAAGTCGCCCTCGGGCTTGCTCCACACAATCAGGTACGGCATATCGGGGAACGTCAGGCGCACGCCCTTGTCCTCGGTTTTCTTGGTCAGCGTAACCACGTGGCTCTCGAGCACATCAAAGATGGTCTCGGCGAAGTCGAAGAGCTCATGGGTAAGCGGCAGATCGTGGCCGACCATCGGGTTCTTGCTACGGTGCTCGACATCGATCAGGCCTGTGGAGGGAACAGCGGTGCAAAGCTCGGTCGCCTCACGCTGATCGAAACGAAGTTCATAGTCGTCGTAGGACTCGCCCTCGTCGAGCGGGCACTTAAAGCCGGGGTGACCACCCACAAAGAATGGCATATCCTCGATGCCCTCATTGGTCACCTCGTACGACACGGCCACCTTTTCCGAATCGATCGTGTAACGAGCAACGATCTTAAACGGATACGGGTACTGCTCGAGCAACTCGGCATGGTCGGCAGAGCTTAGGCTCAGCGCAACCATGTTGTCACTCTGCTTCTCGAGCTTCCACTCCTGCTTGCGGGCAAAACCATGGCGGGCGAGCTTGACCTCGCGACCACCCATAGTCATCGCGCGACCGTCACGAAGGCCGCCGCAGATCGGGAAGCAAATGGGTGCCTGGCCCGACCAGACCGAAGAATCACCCTGCCACAGGTACTCACGGCCGTTGGCCGCAATAGAAGTGAACGATCCGCCAGCCGTGCTCAGTGCTACGCGGATAGAACCGTTATCAAGAACAAACTCCATAGGAGCCTTCCCTTTCTTACGACAGCCCGCCAAGTCAATAGGGCTGATAGAAAACCGGCCCGCGCCCCCTCACAGAAACGCGAGCCGTCAACGGACTAGTTAATTACGCCGAATACCCGCTAATCATGGTATTCGCCGCGGTCCCACTTCTCGAGGAACTCGTCAAAGAAGTGCGGGTCAGCCTGAGCCTCGGCGTCGGCCTTATTGCAGGCATCGATCTTGGCGATCAGGGCATCGTGCTCGGGGGTCTTCTCGTAGGGCTCCTCCAGGAAGGCAAGCATAATATCGGCCATCAGGAACTCGCCGGTGATCTTGCCGCCAAAGCCCACGATGTTGGCGTTGAGCTCACGACGGGCATACAGGGCAGAGGTCATGTCGCGGACCAGGGCGCAGCGGGCGCCGGGAACCTTGTTGACGGCGTTGGTGATGCCAATGCCGGTGCCGCACAGGGCCACGCCAAAGTCGGCCTTGCCGCTGGCAACAGCCTCGCCCACGGCCTTACCGTAGATGGGATAGTGCGTACGGGTGTGGCTGTAGGTGCCGCAGTCGAGCACCTTGTAGCCAGCCTGCTCCAGGCGGTCGGCCAGATAGATCTTCTCGTCCGTAACGATATGGTCGCAACCGATTGCGATGGTCTTCTTCATCAGAACGTCCTTTCGTCTGAATTCACAAGTTGAGGTAGAAGTTCGAGTTCTCGGTGGCTCTCGTTAGGCCATCTTGTTGAGCATGTCGACACGGATCTGGTGACGGCCGCCGGCGTACTGGGCGCGCAGGAACTCGCGGGCGATCTTCTTGGCGACCTCGGTGCCCACAACGCCCGGGCCCATGGTGACCATGCGCGAGCCGTTGTGCTCGCGGGTCATGTAGGCGGAACGCTCGTCGGAAATGTTGGCGACGACCATGCCCTTGATCTTGACGGCGGCCATATAGGAGCCGACGCCGTACTTATCAAATGCGAAGCCCTGGGAATCCTTGTGCTCCAACAGGTCCTTGGCAACGGCGGTCGCGGAATCGACAAAGTCCGCGGCAGGGGTCTCGGAATAGTCGACGACCTCGTGACCGTCGGCGATGAGCATCTCCTTGATGGACTCCTTCATCGACATACCGTCGGCATCGGAAGCGATTACAACCCTCATGACATCCTCCTTGAGAGATACGCAGGTGCGTAGTTTCTGTTTGGAAGTGTTGAATCGCGTTCAGGTCCGGGCATCTGAATATGCGGTTCTTCACTGTTCATGTTTATTTGAACATATTCGAACATCGACTGCAACAACTATTTGTTTGTCTTTGTTCTTTTTTGAACAAAGACCGTTCACGGATGATTGTTGACCGTTTGGGATCAGGAACGGCCGGGCTTACCACGTATTCAACAAACAAAAAGGCGGCCGAGAACGCATCTCGGCCGCCCTTCGGCGGTATGCCCTGGTATATACAGCTGTTTTAGCTACTCGGACTGCCCTCCCTTTTTGGCGTGCTTGGACGGAGCGCTCAAGAAACGACCCGTCAAATAGTTCGCTGGACCGGAAATATCAATCCCCAGCAACACGTGCCCCAGCCACAAAAACGCCGCGAGCACCAGCAATGGGATAACACACGAGGTCACGATCATCACGATGACGCCTTCGATCAGATCGGTCACCTGTTGCACAATCTCATCGGTCATCTGCTTGGCGCCGCTGGTCACCGACGTGACAAGACCCGAGGCGCCGTCGGCAAGCTGCTCAAGCACGTTCTTGGACTCTGTGGACTCGACCTTTTTCTTGCTTGCCTTGGAGTTATCGCTATCTTCCGCACTCGCAGCGTCAGTCGCCTTTTGCTCAGCCGCTTCGATGCTCACTCGATACGTTTCGTCGACCTTTTGCGACACCCATACACTTGCAGGCACCAACGCCATGCCGATCATGGCGACCACCAGCACGCGCGTCGCCACGCGACGAAGGACGGCGCTGGTGCTCCAGCGTCCGTGAATGCCAAGCGACACCGCGAAGAGTACGAACGAGAACGGGATCAGGATGCCCAGACCAACCGACCACAAAATGGTCAGCAGGTATTTCTCGAGGTAGAGCACGGCAAGCACGATACCCAAGTTACCCGAAAGCTGCGCGAGCTGCTCGGCAACCGGCGTACCCGTATCACCCGGCAGCGCGGTAATACCCGCAGACAGCGCCACGCACGAGGTCGTGAGCGCCAGTACGTTACCTTTCTTTTGATCGATGACCTCGATGGTGGAGTCCCAAGTTTTGGTATCGGCGAAATGCGGACGAGCTACAAAGCCCGACAGCAGCGCCAGTACTACGAGCGCAACGATAAAGCCAATCTGCAGCTTTTTGTTTGCGCACACGACATCGGACAGGCTGGGCTGCAGCTCGGTTACCGTCGTGTGCTCGGTTATCTGGACAGGACGCCCATGAGCCATCTCGTGCGTGCCTCTCTTTTGAATCGATCCATTGTCCGGCATTTGGATACCTCCTCATTCCGGCCTGTATTGCGGATGGAAGTATACCCACCCAGCGAAAAACCGAACGGGAGGGCGTGCAGAAGCTCCATAACGCTGCTAGTCGAATAGTGCCATTTCAAAACTATGCCGGTTTACTACGATAAAACCGATAGGACCGACCACATTTGCTATTAGTAGAAAATGACAAGCGTTCTACCTGCGGTTTTGATAACGCTGTTCTTTCCATAGTTGAAAGAATGCGATTCATCGTAGTAAACCGGCATAGTTTTGTAACCGACAGGCCGATTCGGCAGCGCAGCAAACCCAATAACCCGTTTTCTTCCATCCTCAAAGGATCAAATGCATGGCAGGAGTGTCCCTAACTGCCGGCAGATAAGGAACGTCCCCAAGTGCCGGGTAAAAAGAAAAACCCTGCCGCGGATAGCGGCAGGGTTTTTGGAAGGGGACGAAGTTGTGCGGACTCGTTAGGCGAGCTTGGCCTCGAGCTCGGCGATACGCTTGCAGGCATCGATGGTAAAGCGGGTCTGCTTCTCCAGGATCATAGTGGTCATGAGAGTGTCCTGAGCGTGAGCCATGATGAAGGTCATCTCCATCTCGCCACCGCCGGCCTCCTGCGAAAGCAGCTTGGTCTGCGTGTCGTGGGCACCGATGAGCGCATCGCTGGCATCCTTGTGCAGCTGCTCGGCCTTCTCAAAGTCACCCTCGCGAGCAGCATCGAGCGCTGCAAGCAGATCGGTCTGGGCGTCACCTGCGTATGCGACGATCTCGAATCCAACCATCGAGATTTCTTCTTTGGTTGCCATGTTGCGTTCCTTTCACATATGAACCAATGGAGAGCATCGCGTCCGGGCATACGCGCTGCGTTGTGTATGACAGAAACAATAACATTCAAACAAAAAAAAACAGCGCAAAACGTAATTTCGAGCTATGAACGGTCACTTTTCGACCGTGAACGGTTTTTAAACCAATTTAAACAATATCGAACACAATTAGCGGAAACCCAAACAGACCCGCGCCCTAGCGTACATCGCGCACCGTATCGCCCTCGACGAGCACGCCCGGAAACAGCATGTGCTCCACACCGGGTTCAACGCCCTCGGCGCCGGCAATCTTGTCAACCGCCCACATGCCGACGCGCTTGTTGTCAAAGCGCACCGTGGTCAAGCGACAATCGGGCACGATATCGCCCAGGCTGTCATCAACACCCACCACGCTCACGTCCTGGGGCACGCACTTCCCGCGCGACTCGAGCCCACGGATGCAGCCATATGCCATGGCATCGTTGGAGGCATAAATGGCGGTGCAGGTCGGATCATCCGCAAGCGCCTGGCCGGCAGCATATCCACTCTGCGCCGTCCAGTCGCCACGCACGAGCTGCGGGGGCTCAATGCCATGCGCACGCAATGTCTCACGCCAGCCTTCCTCGCGCCGCATGCCCGAAAGCGAGCGCTCGGGACACGAGATAAAGTGCACAGTCTTGTGTCCCTGCCCCAGCAAATACTCGACCACCTGGCGCGAACAATCGAACTGGTCGTTATCGACCGTTGAACAGAGCGGGTGCTCCAACATCGTAACGAGCACCGTCTGCATGCCGGGCAGCGGCTCGAAGGTTCCAAAGTCCGCCGGCATGCGGTTCATAATCACAACCATGCCATCCACCGGCAGTGCGCTCATGCGCGACGATGCGCTCTCGAGGGTATACGGATGCCCGTCTACTTTAGTGAGGGTGATGGCATAGCCATGTTTGTCGGCCGCTGCGGCAAAGCCCTCCATACGGTCGAGATTGCCGGTGCCGGTAATGTTGAACATGGCGACGCCGACGGTCTTAAACTTGCCACGGCGCAACGATCGACCGGCAAAATTGGGGCGATACCCCAGCTCGCGCATGGCGGCACGCACGCGTTCCTTGGTCTCGGGGCGCACGCTGGGCGAATCGTGCACCGTACGCGAGACTGTCTGCTCCGAGACGCCCGCGAGGCGCGCTACGTCTTTGACGGATACCGATTTTTTAACAGCGGCCATAGGTCGATCTTTCTATGTCAACGATGCCATTGGTGGCACCTTGCGCAGTCAAATGAAACGTCTTCAAGTATATCCAACGCCTCCCCCACCATACGCTCACCACCCAAAACCTACCGTTCACCGACATTTTTGCTTCCCCGAACGGCTTTTGTCTACCAAATGTTAACGTTGCCATTGTGCAAACACAGAGCCACCGGGCGGCTCAAACGTTTACGCGTAAGGAATCGACGGTTCGCAGGCACAGGAATCACCGGTTCGCGTCTTTTTTTGTGTCGCAAAATGGCAACGTCAACATTTTGGCAACCGGACGCCAAAAGCTACCATCGTTGCTAACCCACCGACTCTTAGGAGCATTGCATGGAGCAACTCATCGCCATCATCGAAAAGGGCCAGCCCTTTTTCAACGCGATCGCCCGCAACAAGTACCTCAAGGCGATCCGCGACGGCTTTATCTCCGTCATCCCCATCATCATCTTCTCGTCCATCTTCTGCCTGGTAGCCTCGGTCCCCAACATCTGGGGTTTCTACTGGCCCGATGACATCAACAACGCCCTGTGGAAGTGCTACAACTACTCCATGGGCATCCTGGCCATCGCCTGCGCCGCCACCACGGCCAAGCACTTCGCCGACGCTCAGAACCGCGATCTGCCCAAGAACAACCAGATCAACTTCATCTCGTGCATGTGCGCGGCCATCATCGGCTTCTTGCTCCTTTCGAGCGACACCATCGCCACGGACGCTGCCAGCGGTTTCAACACCACCTACCTTGGTTCCAAGGGCCTGCTGACCGCTTTCATCGCTGCGTTTGTGACCGGCATCATCTACAAGTTCTTCATTAAGCGCAACATCACCGTCAAGATGCCCGAGCAGGTTCCGCCCAACATCTCGCAGACCTTTAAGGACATCATCCCCTTCTCCGTCTGCATCACCGTCTTTTGGGTTTTTGACATCGTCTTCCGCGCTGCTTTTGGCTTCTGCTTTGCCCAGGGTGTCATCCAGGTGTTCCAGCCCCTGTTCACCGCTGCCGATGGCTACATCGGCCTCGCTGTGATCTACGGCGCCATGAGCCTCTTCTGGTTCGTGGGCGTCCACGGCCCCTCGATCGTCGAGCCCGCCATCGCCGCCGCTCTCGTTGCCAACATGACCGACAACCTGGCTGCGTTCCAGGCCGGCCAGCACGCTTCCGCTGTCCTGACCCAGGGTGCCCAGTACTTCGTCGTCTGCATGGGCGGCACCGGCGCCACGCTCGTCCTGGTCTTTATGTTCTGCTTCCTGGCCAAGTCTCAGGAGATGCGCGCCGTCGGTAAGGCCGCCATCGTCCCCGTCTGCTTTGCCGTCAACGAGCCGCTGCTGTTCGCCGCACCCATCGTGCTCAACCCCGTCTTCTTTGTCCCGTTTGTCTTTGCCCCGATCGCCAACATCTGGATCCTCAAGATCTTTATCGACTTCTTGGGCATGAACGGCTTTATGTACACCCTGCCTTGGACCGTCCCCGGCCCCATCGGCACCATCATGGGCCTGGGCTTCCAGCCGCTCGCCTTTGTGATGCTCGCCATCATCCTGGTCGTCGACTTTGCCCTGTACTATCCGTTCTTCCGTGCCTATGACGCCCAGAAGTGCGCCGAGGAGGCCGAGATCTCCCAGGAGGAGCTCGCCGCCAAGAACGCCGAGAAAGCCGCCAAGCTCAACGATGCCTTCCAGGGCAAGGCTGACGCCAAGAGCGTTGCCGCCGGCGCTGCTGCCGAGGCCGTGAAGGCCGACTCCCCCGCCGCTTCCGCAGCACCCGCTGCCGAGACAACGACCGCCAGCGACCTCAGCGGCAAGCGCGTGCTCGTGCTCTGCCAGGGCGGCGGAACCTCGGGCCTGCTCGCCAACGCGCTGGCCAAGGCCGCCAAGGAGCGCGGCATTAACCTCGAGACCGCTGCCGAGGCCTATGGCAACCACGTGGACATGCTCCCCGACTTTGACCTGGTCGTCCTGGCCCCGCAGGCCGCAAGCTACCTGGCCGACCTGCAGAAGGACTGTGAGCGCGTGGGCAACAAGTGCGTCGCCTGCCGTGGCAAGCAGTACATCGAGCTCTCCCAGAACGGCGACAAGTCTCTCGCCTTCGTGAGTGAGCAACTTTCGAAGTAAGTAACGCCCAGGGCCAGCCGACCATCCAAGACCGGCTGGCCCTTCGATTTAGACGATTGGATCATCATGTCCGTTAATCCTGCTAGCGTCACCAACCCGCCCGCGCAGTTTCCCGAGGACTTTGTCTTTGGCGGCGCCACCGCTGCCTACCAGGTAGAGGGCGAGACCCGCACTCACGGTAAGGGCAAGGTTGCCTGGGACGACTTTCTGGAGGCCCAGGGGCGCTTCTCCCCCGATCCCGCTTCGGACTTCTACAACCAGTACCCCGTCGACCTGGAGCTGTGCGAGGAGTTCGGCATCAACGGCATTCGCCTCTCCATCGCCTGGAGCCGCATCTTCCCCAACGGCACCGGCGAAATCAACCCCGAGGGCGTCCAGTTCTACCACGATCTCTTCGCCGAGTGCCACAAGCACCACGTTGAGCCGTTCGTCACGCTGCATCACTTTGACACGCCGCTTCCCCTCTTTGAGAAGGGCGACTTCCTCAACCGCGAGACCATCGACGCCTTTGTGGACTTTGCCACCTTCTGCTTTAAGGAGTACGCCGACCAGGTGACCTACTGGTTCACCTTTAACGAGATCTGGGCCGACGCCTCCAACACCTACATCGAGGGCACCTTCCCCGGTGGCGTCAAGGCGCATCTGGCCGAGGCCTTCCAGTGCGAGCACAACATGATGCTCGCCCACGCCAAGGCCGTGCTGGCCTTCCACAACGGCGGCTTTAAGGGCAAAATCGGCGTCATCCAGTCGCTGGAGTTTAAGTACCCGCTCAACGAGAACGACCCCGCCGACATCAAAGCCGCCAACAACGAGCACGTGCTGCAAAACCAGTTCTTGCTCGACGCCACCTTCCGCGGCGACTATGCGCCCGACACCCTCGAGTGCGCCAACCGCCTGGCTGCCGTCTCGGGCGGCACCATCGAGATCCTAGACGAGGATCTGGAAATCATGCGCGAGGCCGCGCTCTACAACGACTACCTGGGCGTTAACAACTACCAGTGCCGCTTCTTGAAGGCTTACGACGGCGAGAACGACCTGCACCACAACGGTACGGGCGAGAAGGGCACTGGCCGCTGGCGCGTTAAGGGTATTGGCGAGCATGTGAACAAGCCTGGCATCCCCACCACCGACTGGGACTGGATCATCTATCCCGAGGGCCTGTTCGATCTGCTCGTCTACATTAAGCAGCGCTACCCCAACTACAAGCAGATTTTCATCACCGAGAACGGCATGGGCTACAAGGACCCCTACAAGGACGGTTTTGTGGACGACCAGCCGCGCATCGACTACATCGAGCAGCACCTGCGTTGGCTGCTCAAGGCCATGGAGGTGGGCGTCAACGTGGGCGGCTACTTCCTGTGGAGCCTGCAGGATCAGTTCTCCTGGACCAATGGCTACAACAAGCGTTACGGCTTCTTTTACGTTGACTTTGAAACCCAGAAGCGCACGCCCAAGGCAAGCGCCTACTGGTACAAGCACGTGGCGCAGACCCGTCGTCTGGACTAGTGGCTGGCGGGGTTGCCCGCTCACACAACCTGTCCCCATTTCTCAGCCGGGGGCGGCACGTCACACGGCGCGCCGCCCCCGGTCTTTTTGTTTTTGGGCTGGTCGGGAGCCGTTTGTCTCGATCTGTAACATCTAGCCGAGTTTTTTGGTCCTAGCTGTTACAGATTGAGACGAACAGGATTGCTCTTTCCGAAGAATCTAAATCTGTAACACGTAGCCCGCTTTTGACCGTCTACCTGTTACAAATCGAGACAAACGGAGTAGGACCTAACCCCGTATGTCCCTAACAGTCGAGCGTTCGACCAGCGTACTCGGCACATGAATCGCCTCGATAGACGAGCTCTCTCCAATCGCCGCCTCAAACGCAAGCTTACCGACACCGCGCAAATCAAATCGCAGCGTCGTCAGTCGATTGTGAGGAACAAGTCCCTCGAGTGCGTCGTCGATACCAACCACGCTCACGTCGTCGGGCACGGACAGGCCCGCGTTCTCGAGCGCGGCGATAACGCCCAGCGCCATCTGGTCATTTGCCGCAAGCACGGCAGTCGGCGCCTGCGACCCGCCGGCAAGCACCTCGGCCGCAATCCGCTCGCCCATGGCGTACCCACTGTCCGCACTCCAATCGCCACGCAGCATCGGAGCGGCATCGACATGAGCACGACCCAGCGTATCGCGCCAACCGGCCTCACGAAAACGCGAGGAAATCGAGTTTTCCGGACCCGCCACAAACCGCATATTCGAGTGACCATGTTCCAGCAGATAATTGGTCAACAGCTCGCACGAACCATACTGGTCGGAGTCGATCGTCGTGCAGCGCGGATGCGCATACATGGACAGGATGACCGTTCGCACTCCCGGCTGGGGAACAAACTCCTCAAAATCGGGAGCCATGCGGTTCATGTTGAGAATCATGCCGTCGACGGGTCGCTCGACCATGCGGCGCGAGGCATCGGCAAGTGCATAGGGCTTGTCGCCGCCCATCTCGATCATAGTGACGGCAAAATCGTGCTCGCGCGCCGCTTGCATGATACCCTCGAGCGTCGCCAGGTTACCGACACGTGTGATGTTGTACATGCACAGGCCAATAGAACGATACGACCCGCCGCGCAACGCCGCTCCAGCAAAATTGGGACGAAAGCCCAGCTCTTCCATGGCGGCCAGCACACGCTTGCGCGTCTTTTCCGTCACGTTGGGCATACCGTTGACCACGCGAGACACAGTCTGGCGGCTCACGCCAGCGAGCGCCGCAACCTCTGCCGCGCTCGCCGAACGACCATTCCTTGTCTGCTGATCCATGCCTTCCACGCTAACCTGCTTCCCAACTATTCCCCGCGCCCATGGCGCATCGTACATACATTGATAACGTGCTCATGATACCCGAGCCATATACCACAACATGAAAACTTCTGTCAATCAAAACCGCTTACCGAACAAATACAACCGTTCGCGGCTGTTTGAAGTTGTTTTGTTTCTATACATCCCAGCCGGATGTTAACGTGCTCATTGTCAAATGTTCACGTGCTCATTTTGGTTCTAATCATTTTAAGATAGTGTTTATCGGGCTTTTTCACCGCTGAACGCTAACCAGGGAGCCTCCTGAGCGCAAACGCACAATATCGAACAGCGAGACGAGAGGGTGTATGCATATGTCTTTGCTAAACCGCGTACAGCAGCTGCCGAAGGGCTTTGTTTGGGGCGCCGCAACCGCCGCGTACCAAACGGAAGGTTCCACGAAGGTGGCAGGCAAGGGTAAGACCATGTGGGACGATTACCTTGTCGCCCAGGGTCGCTTTTTGCCCGACCCGGCCAGTGATTTCTACAACCGCTACGAGGAGGATATTCGCCTTTCTGCCGAGCATGGACTCAACGCCATTCGTGTGTCCATCGCCTGGACCCGCATCTTCCCCAACGGCGACGATGCCGAACCCCTCGCCGAGGGCGTTAAGCACTACCACGAGCTGTTCGCCTGCTGCAAAAAGTATGGCGTCGAGCCCTATGTGTCCCTGCATCACTTTGACTCCCCCGCCGCCCTGTTCAACCAGGGCGACTGGCTCAACCGCAAGACCGTCGACGCCTATGTGCGCTATGCCGAGTTCTGCTTCCGCGAGTTCCGCGAGGTCAAGAATTGGTTCACCATCAACGAGCTCATCAGCCTCTCGCACTCCCAATACATCCAAGGCAACTTCCCGCCCAACCATCACTTTGATGTGACGAGCGGCATCCAGAGCCAGCACAACGAGCTCGTTGCCCACGCCCGCGCCGTCAACCTGTATAAGGATCTTGACGAGACCGAGCACCTGGGCGGACGCATTGGCATGGTCAACGTCCTGACGCCGGCATATCCTGCTACCGACTCGCCCGCCGACCAGCACGCCGCCGACCTGTACAACGCCTTCTACACCGACTTCATCATGGACGGCGCCTTCCTGGGTCACTACTCCGCGCGCACCCTCTCACTCATCAACGAGATTCTGCGTGCCAACAACGCCACACTTACGGTTGAGGACAGCGACATGGAGGAGCTCGCCAAGGCGGCGCCCCGCAACGATATGTTCGGCCTCAACTACTATCAGTCGGCGTTTATCGCCGCCTACGATGGCGAGTCCACCAACAGCTTTAACGGCACCGGAGACAAGGGCACCTCGTGCTTTAAGTTTAAGGGCGTCGGGCAGCAGGTCGATATGCCGGGTATCCCCACCACCGACTGGGATTGGCTCATCTACCCGCAAGGCCTCTACGACACGCTCAAGCACATCAGCGCCACCTATCCCAACCTCCCCGTCATCTATATCACCGAAAACGGCCTGGGCCACAAGGACCCCGAGCCCGACGCAAACGGCATCGTCGCCGATCCCGAGCGCATCGACTTTGTCGACCAGCACATGGAGAAGGTGCTCCAGGCGCGTGCCGAGGGCGTCGACGTCCAGGGCTACTTTATCTGGAGCCTGCAGGACCAGTTCTCGTGGGCCAATGGCTATAACAAGCGCTACGGCCTGTTCTACATCGACTTCGACACGCAAAAACGCTACATCAAGCAGTCGGCACTCTGGTACAAGGAGCTCGCCGACACTATGGCGGACGCGCAGTAGCGCATCGCCTCGCTTTCCCCCGAGGGGGAGCGGCCCCATGCGATACAAACCCAGCCGCTCCCCTCTCTCCCCCTGGGACCGACCCCGCCTGCACCCGGGCTTTTAGCAAGCGGGAGACCATATAGGTTTTCAACGTCCATGCCATTAAGATTTCATGCAAAGAGGAGCGTGAACTATGGAATCGATCGTTAAGTTCTTGGAGAAAGGTCAGCCGTACTTCGACAAGGTCTCTAAGAACATCTACCTTCAGGCCATTAAAGACGGCTTTTTGGCAGCAATGCCCATCATCCTGTCTTCTTCTGTCTTCCTGCTTATTTCAACCCTGCCGGGCGTTGTCGCCACGGTCGGCGGCTTTACGCTGCCCGACTGGTGGAACGTCGACGTCGTGAACTTCTGCAACAAGGTTTACAACTTCACGATGGGCGTCGTGGGCATCATGGTCGCCGGCACCACCGCAAGCGCGCTGACCGGCTCCAAGAACCGCCGCATGCCTGCCGGCAAGGCCATCAACGCCACGAGCACCATGGTCGCCGCCATGTGCGCTATGCTCATCTTGGCCGTTACCCAGACGAGTGCCAAGATCGACGGCGCCGATGTCTCGGTGTTCTTTACCGACAACATGGGCACCAAGGGCCTGCTGAGCTCCTTTGTCGCCGCATTTGCCACGGTCAACATCTATGCCTTCTGCATTAAGCGAGACATCACCATCAAGCTGCCCAAAGAAGTCCCCGGCGCCATCGCCCAGAACTTCCGCGACATCTTCGCCTTCAGCTTCTCCATCCTGTTTGTCGCCGTCATCGACGTTATCTGCCGCACCTGCTTGGCCGTCCCGTTTGCCAACGTCATCTCCACGCTGGTGAGCCCGCTGTTCGCCGCTGCCGATTCCTACGCCGGCCTCGCCCTCATCTGGTTCATGATCCCGCTGTTCTGGTTCATGGGCATCCACGGCCCCTCGGTCGTTAAGCCTGCCCTCAACGCCGCGTTGTTTGGCAACATCACCACCAACCTCGCCACGCTGCAGGCCGGCGGTCACCCCGCCCTCGCCCTGACCGAAAACTTCGGTAACTACATCGGCGAACTCGGCGGCACCGGCGCCACGTTCATTGTCCCGATCATCTTCCTGCTCTTTATGCGCTCCAAGCAGCTCAAGGCCGTCGGCAAAGCCTCTGTCGTGCCCGTGATGTTCGCCGTCAACGAGCCGCTGCTGTTCGCCGCGCCCATCATCCTCAACCCGTACTTCCTGATCCCGTTCCTGTTTGCCCCCGTGGCCAACGTCCTCATTGGTAAGTTCTTCATCGACTTTTTGGGCATGAACGGCTTTATCTATGCCATGCCGTGGGCACTCCCCGGACCGATCGGCACCTTCATCGACACCAACTTCCAGCCGATCTCTCTGGTCCTGGTTGTCGTCCTGCTGGTCGTTGACTTCTTGATCTACTACCCGTTCTGCAAGGCCTACGACAACGTCCTGTGCAAGCAGGAGGCCGAGACCCTGGCCGAAGAAGAGGCCGAGGAGACCAAGGCCGTCAAGACCGCTGCCGCCCCCGCCGTTGAGGCTCCTGTTGTCGAGACCGCTTCTGCCACCGAGGCCTCCGCAGCTCCGTCCGCCCTTAAGGGCAAGGATCTGAGGGTTCTGGTTCTGTGCGCTGGCGCCGGCACCTCTGCACTGCTCGCCAACGCGCTTAAGGAAGGCGCCGACGAGCTGGGCATCGACATTACCGCCAACGCCGGTGCCTACGGCAGCCACTACGCCATCATGGACCAGTACAACGTCATCGTCCTGGCTCCGCAGGTTCGCACCTATTACAACGAGATGAAGGCCGACACCGACCGCCTGGGCATCACGCTGCTGTCGCCCAAGGGCAAACAGTACATCGACCTCACTAAGGATCCCAAGGGTGCCGTCGCCTGGATCGAGGAAAACCTCAAGGCATAAGACGCTGACGCCACCTGCCGCTCGCAGACAAAAAATGGCCCGTGCATCGATGCGTGATGCGCGGGCCATTTTGTTTAGACCGCACCCGCCCTCCTGTTCATCTCAATCTGTAACATCTAGCCGAGTTTTTGGATCCTAGCTGTTACAGATCGAGACAAACAGAACGCCCGAGCAGAAATATCTCAATCTGTAATATTTAGCTGAGTTTTTCGGTCCTAACTGTTACAGATTGAGACGAACGGGCCGAAAAACCCTACGCCCGCAGGTCCTTTACGCTGGAACGTTCGACCAACACGCCCGAGACGAGCGTACGGCTTCTGGAGCTCGGGGCTTCCAGACCTGCGACGACCTCGTTAAGCGCACGGATGCCCAGCTCGCGGTGGCGAAACTTCACTGACGTCAGAATCGAGTTGGGAATCGTCTTGTAGAGTTCGTCGTCAAAGCCGATCACGGACACGTCATCGGGCACCCTGAGCCCTCTGTCACGCAGAGCCATCATCACGCCGTTGGCCATGCAGTCGTTAGCAGCGAGGACCGCCGTGCAATCGGGTTTATCGGCAAGCACAAGGCCCGCGGCATAGCCACTATCCGCATTCCAATCGCCTTGCAGAGGCTCGGGCGGCTCAATGCCATGCGCCTCGAGTGCCGCTCGCCAACCTTTCATACGGCACTGGCTCGACAGCGCTTCTTTCTTACCAGAGACGAAGTACACGTTCTTGTGCCCGTGATTCAAGAAGTACTCGCACGCCATGCGCGCGCCGCCCTCTTGATCGTCACTGACGGTGGAGCAGGTAGGATGTTCCATCGGTGTGATAATCACCGTCTTGAGGTCTTTCGGTGCCTCAAAAGTATCAAAGTCATCGACCATCTGACGCAGGTTGAAGATCATGCCATCAACAGGCAGCTGCGACATCCTACGCGCCGCTTCGGCAAGGGTCATCTTCTCCCCCGCCCGCTTTTTGATCATCGTGAGCGCAAAGCCGCGTTCTTCGGCGGCATCTGCGATACCGTCAATCATGTCCACGGCACCGCCCGACAAGTGGAACAGCACCACGCCGATGCACCCGTAACGGCCCAACTTGAGCGAACGCGCGGCAAAGTTCGCCCGGAACCCGAGCGCTTCCATTGCGGAATGGACCTTATCGCGTGTCGACTCTCGCACGCTACCGGGCTCGTTAATCACACGCGAAACCGTCTTGAGAGAAACACCCGCGGCAATCGCCACATCGTTCATTGAGACATTTTTCTTGTCCATCGTTGCCACTACTTCTCCACTCGGTTCTCTATCGCTTGTTTTTTGCGTTCTAGCATACACCACCTGCCTGACTGATAAATCAACCGTTTACCGGACAATATCGACCGCTCACCCGTATATCCTTGTTGCTCTTCCAAAAATGTCTTACGTTGTCATTAACGAAATGACAACGTTGTCATTTCGCAATGCCTTCCTTGAGCAGGAAGGTTTCCGGGCAGTCCTGACCATCCATCGACGACCAGTTCCATCCACATGCATCGCGCATCAAGTAGCAAAGGAGCTCTATGGACGCCATCGTAAAGATGCTCGAAAAGCATCAGCCGTTCTTTGAGAAGATCTCGAGGAACATCTACCTCCAGGCTATTAAGGACGGATTCCTTGGGTGCATGCCCATCGTCCTCACCTCTTCGATCTTTCTGCTCATTGCCACCCTTCCTGGCGTAGTCGGCATCACGCTGCCCCAGCCGCTCATCGACTGGTGCAACAAGCTGTACAACTTCACCATGGGCGTCATGGGCATCATGGTTGCCGGCACCACCGCCAAGAACTTCACGGCTTCCATGAACCGTCGCATGCCCGCCGGCAAAGTGCTCAACGACGGTTCCACCATGGTGGCCGCCCAGTGCAGCATGCTGCTGCTCGCAGTCACACAGTTCACCACCAAGCTCGACGGCTCCGAGCTTTCGGTCTTCGATTGCACCAGCATGGGTACGCGCGGTCTGTTCTCGGCCTATATCGCCGCGTTCATTACCGTGTGGGTCTATAAGTTCTGCGTCTCGCGCGATCTGACCATTAAGCTGCCCAAGGAGGTTCCGGGCGCCATCGCTCAGAACTTCCGCGACATCATCCCCTTTGGCGGCGCCGTCATCATCTGCGGCATCATCGATGTCGTCGTGCGCAACCTCATGGGCGTTCCGTTCTCCGAGCTGCTTATCAAACTGCTCTCCCCGCTCTTCACTGCGGCAGAGACCTATCCCGGACTTATCCTTATCCAGGCAGCCACCGCGTTCTTCTGGTTCATCGGCGTCCACGGCCCCTCGATCGTCCAGCCGGGCATCGACCCCATCCGTCTTGCCAACCAGGCCGAGAACCTGCAGGTTCTGCTGGCCGGTGGCCACCCCGCCCACTCCCTCACCTTTAACATGTCGCTCGTGGGTGAGTTCGGCGGCACCGGCGCCACCTTCATCGTGCCGCTTCTGCTGATTCTCTTTATGAAGTCCAAGCAGCTCAAAGCCGTCGGTAAGGCCTCGATTGTTCCTGTTGCCTTCGCCGTCAACGAACCGCTGCTCTTTGGCGCGCCGATGATCCTTAACCCCTACATGCTCATCCCCTTTGTTGCCGCCGGCTGCGTCAACGTGAGTGTTGCCAAGTTCTTTATCGATAACGTGGGCATGAACGGCTTCTCCTTCGTGGTGCCTTGGGCCACCCCTGCCCCCATCGGCATCTTCATCACCACGAACTTCCAGCTTATCGCCTTGGTGTTTGTCGCGATCATCATCTTGCTGGACGCCATCATCTACCTGCCGTTCTTGAAGGCATACGATAAGCTGCTCTGCGACCAGGAGGCCGAGCGCGCCGCCGAGCTGGGTCTCGAGTCCGATGGTGCTGCCACCATCGCCGCCAGCACCTCTGCGCCCGCTGTCGAGCAGACCACCGCTTCCGTCGAGCCGACCGCCGCTGCCGCCGACAGCAAGCCTGTCGCCGATCAGCCCGAACCCGCTGCCGATGCATCCTCCAAGAAGGATGTCGATGGCCTGAAGGTCCTCGTCCTGTGCGCCGGCGCCGGTACCTCTGCCATGCTCGCCAACGCCATCAAGGAAGGTGCCGCACAGACCGGAGAGAATATCGCTTCCTCCGCAGGCGCCTATGGCCAGCACACTGCCATCATGGATCAGTACGACGTTATCGTGCTTGCCCCGCAGGTCCGTAGCTACTACAACGACATGAAGGCCGATACCGATCGCCTGGGCATTAAGCTGCTCGCTCCGCGCGGTAAGGAATATATCGACCTTACTCGCGACCCCGCTGGCGCCATCAAGTGGCTCCGCGAGAACCTCGACTAGTTCCTCCCTCTGTTGGTGCCCGGATCCCCAGTTCGGGCACCTCTCCCTATTCGTATCCCACAGAAAGGATGACTCATGACCAACCCCATGCAGTTCCCCGACGGCTTCGTGTTTGGCGGCGCCACCGCTGCTTACCAGGTTGAGGGCGAGACCCGTACGCACGGCAAGGGCAAAGTGCCCTGGGACGATTTCCTGGCAGCCCAGGGTCGCTTCTCCCCCGATCCCGCAAGCGACTTCTACAACAAATATCCGGTCGATATCGACCTGTGCCAGCGCTTCGGCATCAACGGTATCCGCGTCTCCATCGCTTGGAGCCGCATCTTCCCCAACGGCACTGGCGAGATTAACCCCGAGGGCGTTGCCTTCTATCACGAGCTTTTCGCCACCTGCAACAAAGCTGGCGTTATCCCCTATGTCACGCTCGATCACTTCGATACGCCCGAGGCCTTTTACCAGAACGGCGGCGAGGGCTTCCTGACGCGCACGACGATCGACGCCTTTGTCGAGTACGCCAAGTTCTGCTTTGCCGAGTTCACCGAGGTCAAGCACTGGTTCACGTTTAACGAGATTCCCGCAACCGCCGAGGGCAGCTTTATCGTCGGCAACTGGCCGCACGGCGAGAAGTACCGCCTGGACAAGGCCTTCCAGCTCATGCACAACATGATGGTAGCCCACGCCAAGGCTGTCGTCGCCTTCCATGAGGGCGGCTTTGAGGGCGAGATCGGCATTGTCCAGAACCTGGAGCCCAAGTATCCCCTCGACCCCAACAGCGCCGCCGACTGCGAGGCAGCTCGCATGGCCGACGTCATCAACAACCGCTGGGTACTCGACGCCACCTTCCGCGGCCATTATGCAGCCGACACCATGGAGGCTGCGACCAAGCTGGCCCATATCGCCGGCGGCGAGCTCGACGTCCGCGACGAGGACATCGCCGCGCTGACCGCCGCGCTCCCCTACAACGATTGCCTGGGCGTCAACACCTACAAGTGCCAGTTCCTGCGTGCCGCCGAAGGCGAAAACGACATCAACCACAATGGCACCGGCGACAAGGGCTCCTCGCGCTGGTTCCTCAAGGGCGTGGGTGAGTCATGCGTGCGCGAAGGCGTACCCACCACCGATTGGGACTGGATCATCTATCCCGAGGGCCTGTACGACCTGCTGCTCCGCATTAAGAACGATTACCCCAACTACAAGAAGATCTACATCACCGAGAACGGCATGGGCTATAAGGACGACTTTGAGGACGGCTTTATCGACGACGCCCCTCGCATCGACTATATGCGTCAGCATCTCGCATGGATCCTCAAGGCAATCGACGGTGGCGTTAACGTCGACGGCTACTTTGTGTGGTCGCTGCAGGACCAGTTCTCCTGGACCAATGGCTACAACAAGCGCTATGGCCTGTTCTACATCGACTTTGAGACCCAGAAGCGCTATCCCAAGGCAAGCGCGTACTGGTACAAGAACGTCGCGGAGACCGGCCTGCTCATGGCCTAACTTTTGCCGCATACCCCCTGTCGGCCGCATGCGAATCCCTCCACGGGTTCGCATGCGGTCTTTTTGTTTTTGGTGAGCCCGTGCGGACCGTTTATCTCGATCTGTAACATCTAGCAGGGATTTTCAATCCTAACTGTTATAGATTTAGACGAACGGGCGACCAGGGCTGAAAGATCTCAATCTGTAACACGTAGCCCACTTTTAACCGTCTAACTGTTACAGATCAAGACAATAAGATAGTCAAATCCGAACTTTCCAAGCAGTTATGAACCATGGTTTCCAGTTTTCGGTATCACGAACATACTTTCGGTATCATTTAATGGTATTATGATATCGAAAGTATGTTCGTGATACCGAAAGGAGCCGCATGCGCCAGTTCGATTACACCACAGTCCCAGCGGAACTCGAAGCAACTCCAATCACCAACCTCCTCCTCTCGATACGCGAGCATAAAGGCCGTCAGCTTGCTCTGAGTCAAGTCAAACCCGAGCTTCTATCGTCCCTAATGGAGGAGGCTAAGATCCAAAGCACCCGATCCTCCAACGGACTTGAAGGAATTGTTACCACCCAAAAAAGACTCAAAGCGATCATGGCGTATTCCGCCAAGCCAAGCTCCCGCGCAGAGGAAGAAATCGCTGGATACCGAGATGTGCTGTCGCTTATTCACGAGCAACACGATTCCATTCCCGTAACGCCATCGGTCATTCTGCAGTTGCATCGTGACCTCATGGCGCACACGGCAATCTCGTATGGAGGCCATTGGAAAGATGGCGATAACGAAATCGTCTCCATTGACGATCAAGGTAATCGATTTGTGCGCTTTAGGCCCCCTTCGGCTCTAGCAACCCCGGGACTTATTAAAGAAGCCTGCCAGTCCCTCAACGATGCTTTATCTCGCCAAGTTTGCGATCCCCTCCTTATATCGCTCCGCTTTATCTTCGATTTTGTTAGCATTCATCCCTTCAACGATGGCAATGGCAGGATGAGCCGGCTCCTTACAACGCTGCTGCTCGAAAAGACTGGATACGATGTTGCGCGTTACATCAGCATCGAACGACTTATTGAAGACAACAAAGCGCTTTACTACAACGCCCTCGCTGCAAGCTCCACTGGATGGAATGAAAATCAAAACACCGAAGTACCCTTTATCCGTTTCATGCTCGGAACAACCCTGGCCGCCTACCGACAGCTCGAGCAGCGTACCTTAATTGAATCAAGCACTCGTCCCATGTCGAAGCAAGCGCGCATCGCTGTTCTATTTCAACAGAGACCCGGCGTCATTAAGAAATCCGACATCCGGTCCAGCTGCCCCGATATCAGCGAGGTAACCGTTAAACGAACCCTCGGCCAGCTTGTTAGTTGCAGCGCAATCGAAAAAACAGGAGCGGGTCGTTCGACGGGCTACATACTCAAAGACGTCCATGCTCTAGAACTATTCTTGCAAGCCACAATACCCGATGGCGAGGCCGCAATAACAAAAGAGGCTTCAAAGGATAAGCTCCTTGAACGTGTAAACCACGCCGAGGATGAAAGCAGAGAAGGGCTCTATGAAGACTACGATTCATTCTCAAGGGACATAAAGACGAGATACGGAGTCTAGTCATATCTCAGAATAGCCTCATCCTTGTTGCCCAAAGTTATTTGCGCGTCATTGTGAAGCGGTAACCCCGCGCTGGCAAGGGCAAAAGTCCTCCTGCTGCGCTAGCTAGCAAATGACCTGCGCGTGCTCCTCGATGGCGGCGCGATCCTCGGCGGTAATACCCGGCTCGCACACCACGACGTCCAAATTGTCCAAGCGGCAGAAGGTGTAGAAGTCGCGCTTGCCGATCTTGCTGGAGTCGGCGATCAGATAGCGCGAGTCCGCTTTGCTAAAAGCGAGCTGCTGGATACGGCCCTCGTCCATGTTGGACGTGGACACGTCGCCGTCCAGAATGCCGTTGGCACCGATAAACGCCGTGTCAATCCCTAGTGCGCGCAGGGTATCCTCGGCCATGGGGCCCACAAAGGCGGCGGTGCGGCGACGGTACATGCCGCCCACCGGGCACAGCTCGCAATCCTCGCGCGCCTCGAGCAGGCTAAAGGCCGAAAGCGAATTGGTCACATAGATGGAAGACAGTTTGTCGGTGACTCGGAGAGCGCCAATGCGATCTCACGACGGTTGCGCGTATTGTCTCAATTAGATACTCAACGAAATACGGCCCCGCAGCTCAATAAGCTGCGGGGCCGTACCATACACCGACGAATCAACGACGAAGTGCATCCACTATTTGGCCAGCTCCTGAACGATCCAGTCAATTGCACCTTCGGGATCGTTGGTAAGGTCGATATACTCCTTGCCCCTTGTGGTGAGCAGTTTAATTCCAAGGCGATCGGTATCGGCCTTCATAGCGTCATAGTACATGCGTGCCTGGGGCGCCAGAACAATCACGTTGTACTGATCCATCGTCTCATAGTGGCTTCCGTACGCACCGGACTGAGAAACCAGATCGATACCCTTAGCAGCGGCACCTTCGCGAAGAGCATTTGCCAAGAGAGTCGAAGTGCCGGCACCCTGGCAAAGCACAAGCACGCGGATCTGCTCCGCCTTGTCCTTTACCGCCTCGAGAGCTTTTGCGACATTTTCCTGTGCGGCAATAGCATCTGCATCCGAGGTTCCTGCAGTCTCCTTTGCAGACTCTTCCAAACAAAGCTGATGGTCATACGCCTTGCAGAACGGATAGTAAATCACAAAGTCGACGACCAACAGCACTGCCATCAATACGAGAGAACGCAGATCGAGACCCGTGGTGAGGAACGCACCAATTGGGCCGGGAAGCGCCCACGGCATGGTATACATGGGGGCGTTCATTCCAATGACGTCAATGAAAAATTTACCGATAATGGCGTTGACCATAGGAGCCACTAGGAAGGGCACGAACATATAGGGATTGAGAACAATCGGCATACCGAAGATAACGGGCTCGTTAACTCCAAAAATCACCGGGATAATCGATGCCTTGCCCATGGCTTTAAGCTGCTTGGAGCGCATAAACATGATCAGGATAATAGGAACGATGAACGTGCAGCCAGAACCGCCCAGACCGCCGATGAAGCTTGTAAAGTCCTGCGTGAGAGCAATTGACGGGTGTCCACCTGCTTGGAAAACCTCAAGATTGGTAACGGTATTGCCGTAGAGCGCAGCATTGATCGGACTCATGACAACCGAAGCACCGTGGATACCCATAAATTGGAAAAGCGCGACCGCGCCTTCGATAAGCGCCATGCCAGGATAGGTGTCGACCGCGGAGAACAGCGGCGAGATGAGAGCGGATACCAAATTGGCGAACGGCACAGCAAGCAGCTTGCGGCTCGCAAGATCGATAAAAGCGCACGCAAGGATCGAAAACCCAAATGCAAAGATATCGCGAAAACTCTGCGCAATAGAGCCAGGGACCTCTTTGGGAAGCTTGATCGTCACATTATGGCTAATGCACACCTTATAGATATTAACGGTCAAGAATGCGGCTACGAACGCAGCGAGAAAACCCTTGGTTCCCATATAGCCGGTTTCAAAAACAGATGTATCTGCTCCGCCAATCGAGACAACATCGTTCGTCACCGATAGCAAGAGCATGCCGCACATGGCACAAACCATGCACGAGGTGGGGTTGAGAGATTTACCCGAAGGCATGCGACGGTTCATCGACATGGCAAGTGAGCTCGCCGTGGTGCCGGCCACCATAATGCCAAGAAGTCCCATGGTATATGCATAGATTTTATTGAAGAAATCCAGCACCTCAGACGGAAGCGTGATGCCTACATAGGCAGGGAGCGTCGAAAGAAGAAGGAACAGGCTCGAGAACAGCACAATTGGCATATTCGAGAGAAAGCCATCCTTAATCGCCACCAGATAAATGTTCCTCGAGATTTTGTCGAAGAGGGGCTGGTGTTTTTCAAGGAATTTGACGATAGCGTCCATAACACATCCTTTCATGATTCCCGGGCACACAACGATTTATCCGGACTCAACCGTCGTCGTCCCCGTTTGTATCCACTTATGTAAGTGAATACGTTCTTGTGCGAAATGTAATATCATTTGCGCGATTTGTCATAACCAATTCTTTTTCCGCTTTGTCGATATGTCAAGAATTCAAATACTTATTCGGTGAACGGTAGTTGATTAATATAATGTTTTCCCAGCTAAAGGCTATTTTTTCCGAGCAATACAATAAGCTTGCAACCGTTCACCGATTGGATATAACATATTGAATATATTGTTGTAACAATATTAGAGACAATGTCACAAGCCTGTCGTTCTAGTCAAAGGAAGTAACAATGCCCAAACGATTACTGAACATGTCCGCATCCGATTTTGCCGCCACGTCATCCATGGATCTAAAACAGGCAATTCTGGCTTCCGAGGGACGTACCATCATGGCGGAAAACGTACCCTCTTCCCAATTTCTCGGCGGCGTTACTAATGCAGAAATCGAACGTGCCGCAGGTGCCGACCTGCTTCTGTTTAACGCGCTCGATGTGTTCGATCCAGTTATTGCCGGTATTCCAGATGATCTCAATGAAAACCCGGTCACTTGGGTGAAGCGAGCATGCGGAAGGCCCATTGGCGTCAATCTGGAGCCAGTTGATAACGAGGCAGAGATGTCTGAATCCCGAACGGAAATCCCCATGGGTCGTCGCGTCTCTCCCAAGACCTTAGAAAAGGCTAACGAACTCGGATTTGATTTTATCTGCCTGACGGGCAACCCTGGAACCGGCGTCTCCAACGATGCAATCGCCCATTCGATTAAACTCTCCAAAGAGCATTTCAATGGCCTGGTCATAGCCGGAAAAATGCATGGAGCGGGCGTTGCGGAACCTGTCATGACGCTCGAAATTGCGCGCAAGTTTGTTGACCTCGGCGTCGATATCCTTCTCGTGCCAGCCCCCTACACCGTCCCTTGCTTCCAAGAAGCAGACCTGCGCGCCATCGTAGACTTTGTACGATCCCACAACGTAGGCAAGTCAATTGAAGAGAAGGTTCTCGTCATGGCGGCGAACGGGACGAGTCAAGACTCCTGCGACAGCGAGACCATTAAGAAAATAGGCCTTGCAGCAAAAGCAGCCGGCGCTGACCTCCAACATATCGGGGACTCCATGAACGGTATTTGCCTGCCCCAGAATATCTTCACGCTCGGACAAGCCCTTCGTGGATACAGGCATCAGATCGTCATGCTGAGCCGCTCTGTGATACGTTAAGGTTACCTTGCCCACGTTACATCCCGACTGAGGCAACCATCAGGTATAACCAACATGCAAACTGAGGCTCTAATGCTCGATACACACGAAAAACGGCCACTCTATTTACAGCTCACCGACGCGCTGCTCAAGCAGATCGTCGATGAATATCAAGCAGACGATAAACTTCCAACAGAAATGGAACTCTGCGACGAATACGCCGTAAGCAGAACAACCGTCCGACTTGCCATGAGTGAGCTGGAGCGTCGTGGAAGTATCTATCGAATCCAAGGTAAGGGGTCGTTTGTTGCACCGAAACGCGTTAGCGAGCTCAATTCACTTTTAGACTTTGACTTTGCAAGCCATTGCGATGGCGTTGATCCAGATGCCATTACCAAACATTTCGGCGGCCTCACATCAGGTCGTCCAATTTCCGTAATGATGCTCCAACAATTTGGATGTCAAAGTCGCGACAAAATTCAGCGTCTTGAATTGACCTACGAACTTGAAGGCAGCTTCATAGGCGCTGATACGTTCTTCATTTCAAAGTCGCGCGTTCCGAATAACCAGTTAGATTTTCAGGCATTTAGCAGAATCATGGACGACTTGTCCAAGTCTATCCAATCTGTTAGGGAAAGCTATAGAGCACGTCAGCTTAGCGATTCCGAAGCCAGTAATTATGGTGTTGCAAAACTTCCGGTCATCGAACTGACTCATTATGCTTACGACTCCGGAGGCAAACTAATCTCAATTGTCTGCCGCACCGTCTTAACTGGGCGAATCCCTTATCAAAACTTTATTTTCAAGTCCTAATGTTCTTTTTCTTTTGTCTCGATCTGTAACACGTAGCCGAGTTTTTAAGTCCTAACCGTTACAGATCGAGACAAACAAGGTAGGCCCCGCCGAATTGTCTCAATCTGTAACATCTGGTTGGTGGTTTCACCCCTACCTGTTACAGGTTGAGACGATTTGATAGTGGAGTCCTTATTTGCGCGTCATATCGCGTAGCGCTGACGCGCTGGTTTCCACAATGACAGGAGGTAAAAGTCCTCCCGCATCACCCGTTGGCAATCCCGTAGCGATAACTAGCAAATAACCTGCGTGTGTTCCTCGATGGCGGCACGATCCTCGGCGGCGATGCCCGGCTCGCACACCACGGCGTCCAAATTGTCCAGGCGGCAGAAGGTGTAGAAGTCGCGCTTGCCGATCTTGCTGGAGTCGGCGATCAGATAGCGCGAGTCGGCCTTGCTAAAGGCGAGCTGCTGGATGCGGCCCTCTTCCATATTGGATGTAGACACGTCGCCGTCCAGAATGCCGTTGGCACCGATAAACGCCGCGTCGATGCCCAGCGCACGCAGGGTATCCTCGGCCGTTGGTCCCACAAAAGCGGCGGTGCGGCGACGGTACATGCCGCCCACCAGGCACAGGTCGCAGTCTTCGCGCGCCTCGAGCAGGTTAAACACCGAAAGCGAATTGGTCACAATGCGCAGGCGAAACGCCGGCAGCATCGAGGCCATCTGCTCAACCGTGGTGCCCGTGCCCAAAAAGATGGTCGAGCCTTCCTCGATAAGCTCCACAGAACGGCGCGCAATCTGCAACTTTTCCTCGGCATGCTTCGTGCGCTTTTCGCTGTGCGAATACTCATGGCGCAGCATAGCGTGTGGACGGCCCTGCGCACTGCGGGCTCCGCCGTGCACGCGCTCGATCTCGCCCAGGCTCGCAAGCTCCTCAAGGTCACGGCGGATCGTCATATCCGAGACACCTAACGCATCCGAAATCTCCTTGACCGAGACCGTTCCCTGTTCCTCGAGCAGCTGCCGAACCTTATCCTGTCGCTCCGCTTTAATCACGATGATTCCTCGCTGTTCCACGCTCACGTCAATTCAAACAATAACGAACAAATTGTATCAGACTCGCGCGCGTCAGAAATGAACGCCCGCACAGCTCCAATCATCACTTTTTTGAGAAAAATACCCCCTGCTTTAGTGGGGTGTAGTGATAATCTCGCCTGTTCGCGCTACAGTTTGTCCGAAATACCTCGATGTTAGGAACCAAATGATCACTTCCGAGCTTTTCGGCACCGCGCCGTGCGGTACCCCCGTTCATTGTTACACCCTCAACGGGCCCGAGATCTGCGTTCGCATTATGGACTATGGCGCCACCGTGTTGGGCATCGACGTGCCCGACATCCCCGGCAACGCGCACGATGTGGTGCTGGGCTTCGATAAGCTCGAGGATTACTTTGACAACCCCGCCTGCTTTGGCGCGACCATCGGACCTGTGGCCAACCGCACTGCAGGTGCCACGATCACCATCGCCGGCACGGACTGGCATATGCCCGCCAACGAGGGCACCAACAACCTGCACAGCGATCTTGAGCATGGTCTGCACAAGCGCGTATGGGACGTTGAGCTCGACGAGGTCCACAATGCCGTGCGCATGACCACCTCGCTTGAGGACGGTGAGCTGGGCCTTCCCGGCAACCGCACCTTTACGGCCGTGTTTACCGTGACGCGCACCGGCTGCTTCCGTATCGAATATGGCTGTGAGAGCGACCGCGCCACGTACGTGTCCATGACCAACCACACGTACTTTAACCTTGCCGGTCACAACGCCGGCATGGACTGTGAGCACTTCTTTGTTGCTAACGCTGCCCACTACCTGCCCATCAACGAGCAGAATATCCCCACCGGAGAGATCGCTCCGGTCGAGGGCACGCCGTTTGACTTCCGTGAGCTGCGCCCCGTCGCGCCCGGCATGGAAGCCGACGACCCGCAGATTAAGCAGGCCCGTGGCTACGACCACTGCCTGTGCATCGATGGCTATCAGTACGGCCGTAATCTGCGCCGCGCGATGCACGTCGAGGAGATGTGGACCGGCCGTGAGCTGGACTATTACACCACTGCCCCGGGCGTGCAGCTCTACACCGGCAACTGGCTGGGCGACGAACACGCCAAAGACGATGCCAACTACGGTTGGGGCGCCGGCTTTGCCCTCGAGGCCGAAATGTATCCTGACACGCCGCACCATGCGCTGTTCCCCCAGGGCATCGTGGGCCCCGGTCATCCCTACAGCAATGTGATCGAATACCACTTTATGAGGCACTAGGCCCACAACGCGACATATCGCACAGCAACGCCCGCCGGCACACCGCCGACGGGCGTTTTTCATCTTTTGGGCTCTTTTTCGCTGTGACTGTATGAGTGACATATCAAAACTATGCCCATTTACTACGTTTAGCCCGGGATGCTCGACCATGCACCGGTTTTTGTTAAATGCGCGAGCCGTCTACCTGCGGTTTTGTTTTTCTCAAATTCGACATGCTCGGCGATAACCGATCAAACGTAGTAAATGGGCATAGTTTTTGACAGGCGGCATCGCGCGCGTCCCTCGCAAGGGCAAAATGATCCGTTTTCCTCCGTCCCCAAGGGATCAGTTGAACAGATTGTCGATGGGATCGGGGGCGGAACTGGGGAGATAGCGGATTTCTAGCTCTATGCCGAGTTCTTGCAGCTCTTTGAAGGCGGCGATGTCCATATCGTCTACGGCAACGGCAGGCGTTGCAGAGCGTTTGCCCTCCCCTGTCTGCATATGGCCAATGCTGATCTTGGTTATTGGCACACCACCCTTAACCAGCGCGAGCGCATCTGCGGGTGAGGCCACCATGACCAGAATCCATTGACGCGGCGTTGCGGTATGAATGATATCGATGGTCCTTTGCACCGAGAAAAACCGTGTCCAAACGCCTTCTGGCGCCGCCACCCTCATGGGTGCCCATTGGCGCGAATCCGCCGCGATCTCATCGTTGACGATTAGGACAAGGTTGGAACCCACGACTTCGTTCCACAGCTCAACGTCTTGCCCGTAAATAAACCGGTCATCGATGCGTGTGAGAAGAATCTTGGGTTGAGCCATCGCCACCCCATTCTGTTTGAGACCCGTAAGAGCAAGACATCACGTCTCCAATATTAGTGCATTTAAAGTGAGAAAAGCCGTCAGAACACTTGCGCGGATTTGCGATGTCCCGTATCATAGACAGCCGTTGACGCCTCAGTTGCGTCATCACATGGCCGCCAGCGTAGCTCAGTTGGTAGAGCACCGCTCTCGTAAAGCGGGGGTCACCGGTTCGAGCCCGGTCGCTGGCTCCATTGCACAAGACAGCCGCCTTCGGGCGGCTTTTTTGTTGCCGATTTTGAGTGTGTATGCGCCAACCCAAGCATCGTCACGGCTTCAGCTCCCCCATTCATAAACAGAAAACCCCGCCAAACGTGATTCCCCTAGGGAAAACACGCTTGGCGGGGTCGTAGCGTGATTCCCCTAGGGGAATCACGCCAGCAGACGAACAGCTCAGCCGAGCAGCTCTTTACTCTTCCCAGTAAGCGTCTGCAAGCAGCTTAAAGCAGATCTTCTTGACCGGCTGCGCGCCATCGCCCGGGAACTCGAGCGTGGGCATGTGAGGCTCGCCGGCAACAAACAGCGCAAACTTGTCGTCGGCAAGATCGCCGGCAATCGAGGCGTCGGAATCGACCAGATCGTAGTCGTCCTTCTCGTCAAACTCCTGAACCAGCGTCAGGCTGCCCGTGGCAACCTTAAAGGCCTCGCGACCCTCAATGTCGATCTGCAGGTCGTGATAGCGCTGGTGCGTCTCGTAGTGAGCCTCGGCCTCGGGACGCGTCGTGGGAGCCATGACGTTCGCAAAGACCTTGTCGCCCAGAATCGGATGGCTGCCGACCTCGAGCTGCGCCGGGTCGTTCTCCTCGAGCCAGTCGATCAGCACGTCGAGGCCCTTGAGCATTCCGCGGTACTCCTCGATATCGCCCAATGCACCGTAAATCATCTAAATCCCCTCTCGGATCGTTTCTTTGGCGGCTACTCGATAAACGCGTTACCGACGCTGTTGCCGCCCACATACGTCTCGACCAGGGTAAGGTCGGGACTGAACACGACAAAGTCGGCGTCGCGCCCCGGCATAATGCTACTGCACTTATCGTCGACATGAGCTAGCAAGCGATGCCGGGGCCGACGCCCAAGCCCTTACAGCTCGGTCACGACAACGCCGTTGTAGACCTCGTCCCAACGGTCCATGACCAGATGGCCAGTCATGGGATCCATGGCATTGAGCTTGCCGCAGGTGTTGGCGGTACGCAGCACCGTCTCGTCGTCTGCGCCAGCAGCAATGGCATGCGCGAAGCCAGCGATAGTGGAGTCACCAGAGCCCGTGGCGTTAACGGCAGGGATATCGGGCGTCTTTGCGCGGAACGCACGGCCATTGTGGAAGCCAACGGAGCCGGCAGCGCCCATGGACACGACGACCCAGGGGATATCGGAGAAGCGGGCATCAGAGGCGAGCGCGGCGCGGAGCTCGTCCACATCGTCGGTGGTAAAGCTCGTACCCAAAAGGCCGTTGATCTCGGTCAGGTTAGGCTTGACCAGCTCGGGCTTAATTTCGGACTTAAGGGCGGCCTCGAGCGAAGCACCCGAGGTATCGAGCAGCACCTTGGCGCCGGCGTTCTCGGCAATGCCCGTGATCTTGGCATAGTAGTCTGCCTCGACACCGCGGGGCAACGAACCCGAGATGGTGACGACGTCGGCCTTGCTCGCAAGCTCGGCGAACTTTGCGGTAAAGGCATCGAGCTCCTCGGGGGCAATCGTCGGGCCGCTCTCGAGCAGCTCGGTCTGGTTGCCGGCGTGGAGGATGTTGAGGCAAATGCGAGTCTCGCCCTTGATGGGCACAAAATCATTCTTAATGCCGTTAGCGTCCATGAGCTCGGCCATATAGGCGCCCATATGGCCACCAAGCAGGCCGGTTGCCACAACATCGTCGCCCAACTGACCAAGGACGCGGGCTACGTTAAGGCCCTTGCCGCCGGCGGTCTTTTCGGGCGTCACACGGTTGACGTCGTCGATGACGAGCTCATCGAGCTGATAGCGCGTATCGACAGACGGGTTCATCGTAACGGTGAGGATCATTTTTAGCTCCTTATCTCGCAGGCTCCTTGTGCCTCGCGATACGAGTCGACAAAACGGAATTACAGAATCTCAATCGTGAACGAGCGAACGACGGTCTCCTTGGGCTTGGCGATAAGGCAGCCGCGCTTGTGCTCAAGCACGTCGTCCTCATCGGAGCAGGTCGAAAGGCCGCCCCAGGGTTCAACTGCCACAAAATCGCCCTCGGGCTTGCTCCACACAATGAGATATGGGAAGCCCTCAAAGCTCAGGCGGACGCCCTTGTCCTCGCCCTTTTTGGAAAGCGTGACCTGACGGCTCTCGAGCACGTCAAAGATGGTCTCCGCAAAATCGAAGAGCTCGTGCGACAGAGGCAGCGTCTTTCCCACCATGGGGTTCTTGGAGCGGTTTGCCACGTCAATCAAGCCAGTCGAAGGGACAGCGGTGCAAAGCTCCGCAGCCTCGTCTTTCTCAAAGCGCAACTCGTAGTCCGTATAGGCCTCGCCCTCATCGAGCGGACACCTAAAGCCGGGATGACCGCCGATAAAGAACGGCATGTCCTCGGTACCCTCGTTGGTAACCTCATAGGCGACACGCACGGCGGCGTCCTCAAGCGTATAACGAGCGACAAGCTTAAACGGGTACGGATAATCGCTCAGCAGCGCGGCGTTATCCTCCGAAGCCAGGCACATCGCCAGCTCGTTCTCGTCTTGGCTCAGCAGCTTCCACTCCTGTTTGCGCGCAAACCCGTGGCGAGCGAGCTTCACGTGATGCCCGGCAAACGTCATGGCGCTACCATCGCGCAAACCTCCGCAAATCGGGAAGCAAATCGGTGCTTGGCCGGACCACACGGCGGGATCGCCCTGCCACAGATACTCGCGACCTCCGGCCTCGATCGAGGTAAACGAACCACCAGCCGTGGACACCTTAATAGAAATCGAATCGTTGGAGAGAGCGTATTCCATTGCCCATCCTTTCGAACAACTGCTTTTTGCTCGCAAGTACCTGTCTCGGCCCTGACCAAAGGACAAACCCGCACGTTCATCGATGCGTCCGGTATCCCAGCCATGTAACGGGGTACCATACAGACATTGATGCAATTACAGCTGAAAGGCCTTCTTATGCGAACCATCATCCTCTACGCCTCGCGCCATCACGGCAATACGAAAAAGCTCGTGGACGCCATCGTCGAGGCACACCCCGAGATCGATACCCTCGACGTGAAGTCACTCGGTAAAAACGAGTACCCCGACCTGCACGAATACCATCTGATCGGTGTCGCCACGGGCATCTATTACTCCGAGATCGACAAGGACATGGCACGCGTGCTCACTAACGTGCTGCAGCCGCAGGACAAGGTGTTTGGCCTTATGACCTACGGTGGCAAAAACAAGTGGTACGGCAAGGATATCGATGGCATCTGCCGCATGAGGCAGGCCATCTTTATGGGTGTCTACGGCTGCCCCGGCTTTGATACGTGGGGGCCGTTCAAACTCACCGGCGGCGTCCAGAAGGGACACCCGACCGCTGAGGAAATTAAGGGCGCCGTCGACTTCTTCGACAAGATCGAAGACGAGTATGGCGACATCATCGTCGAAGAGTACGCCAAGCGCGAGAAGCGTCTAGCATACGAAAAGGAGCATCCCGCGGGGGGTCTTGTGGCCGGCGTCAAGCGCACGGCAAAGAAGATCGCTAACAAGCTGTAACTGTAAAGGTGCTTTTGAGCGTTTAACCCATACGGCGGGTCCGAGCAGATTCGGGCCCGCCGTCTTTTTCTATCGTTACTCGGTAAAGGCGTTGCCGACGCTCTGGCCGCCAACATACGTCTCGACGAGGGTGAGCTCATGGTCGAACACGACAAAGTCGGCGTCGCGACCCGGCATGATGCTGCCGCACTTATCCTCGATGTGCGCGGAGCGTGCCGGCACCTCGGTTGCCATGCGAATGGCGATATCGGCGCTGGCGATGCCCCAGTCGACGATATTCTTGACGCCCTGGGCAAGCGTGAGCACCGAGCCGGCAATGCTCTTGCCGTCGGCGAGCCAGCACAGGTTGTCCTTCATGATGACGTCCATGCCACCACTGGTGTAGCTGCCCTCGGGCATGCCGCCGCAGCCAAGGCAGTCGGTGATGAGCACCGTATGCTGCCAGCCCTTTGCCTGCAGCAGCGCCTTGATGGCAGCGGGGTTTACGTGCTTGCCATCACAGATGATCTCGGCGTAGGTCTCGGGCGTGGACATGGCAGCACCCACGACACCGGGCTCACGGTGATGCAGCCCGCGCTGGCCGTTATAGGTATGCGTAAAGCAGCTGGCACCGGCGTTGATGGCGGCGATGCACTCATCGTAGGTGGCGTCGGAGTGACCGATGCTGGTCACGACGCCCTTGGCGTTCAGAGCAGCCGCATAAGCAGCGGCACCGTCGCGCTCGGCCGCCATGGCGCTCTTAACGATGCGACCACCCGCAGCCTCCTGCCACTGGTCGAAGACCTCCTCGGAGGGATCGATCAGGTAAGCGGGGTTCTGCGCGCCCACGTGCTTCATGGTAAAGAAGGGGCCCTCCAGGTAGATGCCCTGAATGCGAGCACCGCAGAAGTCGGGGCCGCGACCCTCGTCCGCCTGGGCGATAGCGGCGCAGGCGTCCTTGATCTGCTCGACGCCATCAGTGAACGTCGTGGGCAGCCAGCTGGTGGTACCGCGACGGGCGAGCTCGGTCGAGCTGATATCGATGCCCTCGGGATCGTTATCGGTAGTTGAGTGGTTGTAGAAGCCATGGATGTGAGTATCGACCATACCCGGCGCGATCCACGATCCCGTGTAGTCCTTAATCTCGCAAGAGGGCTCGTCGGCCTGCCAGGCGCCAAAGACGCCATCCTCGACCATAAGATAGCCGCCCAGTTGCGGGCCTGCCGGCAAGAAGAACTTGTCAGCCTTAATTGCGTACGTGCTCATATGCACTCCTTGCTTCTAAAGCAGTTGACTGTGGTGATGCTTATACCCAGCACACGTAAAACAAAAAGCGCCCGCCCGCCGTTATGAGCGGACGGGCGCCCTTACAGGGGGACGCGATTAAGCGGTGAAGGGGTGAATCGTCACGCCCTTAACCACGCGGTTGACCGTGCCGGTGGGGCTCGGCGTATCGGGCGTGTTGCCCACGCGGACGGAGTTGAGCAGGCTGATAGCCTGGGCAAACATCACGAACGGCAGAGCAAGGTAGCCCTCGGGAAGTGCCTCGTAGCCCTTAAAGGTGAAGGACTCACCCTCATAGACGGTGGCACCTTCCTGCTGAACGGCGACGGTGTGCTGAGCGATCTTGTCGCCACCGATCTCGTTGAGGATGTCGATGTCGTACTGACGGGTGTAGGCGTCGTTGTTGACGAACACGAAGACGAGCGTCTTATCGTCGACGAAGGACTTGGGTCCGTGACGATAGCCCATGGAAGTGTCGTAAGAAGTGGCAACCAGGCCGTGAGCAAGCTCGAGAATCTTAAGCTGGCTCTCCTGAGCAAGGCCGCCAAAGGAGCCGGAGCCCAGGTAGGTCACGCGGTTGAAGTCGCCAGCGAGGTAATCGGCGACCTCGGACTCGCGAGCGATAACCTCCTCGCCCATCTTGGCGATGGTCTCGACCCACTCGGCCTTCTGCTCGTCAGAGGCAGTGTCGAAAATAAGGGTGGAGAGCAGGGTCATGCAGGAATAAGAACCGGTCATGGCGAAGCCCTTGTCGTTGGCGCGCGGAATGAGCAGCGTCAGCGCATTGGGATCATCGGCAGACTCGACGGCGAGCTTGCCCTCGGGAGCGCAGGTGATGTTGAGGAACTTGACGTTGTGGACGAGCTCCTTGGCAACGGCAACGGCGGCAAGGCTCTCGGGGCTGTTGCCAGAGCGGGCAAAGGAAACCACGAGCGTGGGATCCTCGGCGCGCAGGAAGTCGCGCGGAGCGCTCACGATGTCGGTCGTGGCGATGGGCTTAAAGTCGTAGAGATCAGTGTTGCCAGCGTGACGCAGGTACGGGGCGCAGGTATCGCCAACGTAGTCGGACGTACCGGCACCGGTGAAGACAACGGACAGACGGCCCTCGCCCATAGCGCGAGCCTCGGCCAGGAAGGCCTCGATGGCCTCCTTGTTCTCGCGATAGATGTTGAGCGTATCACGCCAAAGCTCGGGCTGCTGAGCAATCTCGGCCGTGGTGATCTGGGCGCCGAGCTCGGTGAGCTCCTCGACACTCTTCTCGAACATTTCCAATACCTCTCTCTAGAAGTAATCCTCTGACGTGCAATTATACACTTCGGTTGGTTATCTGGTAGTAACCAGTTAAATGCAAAGAATCATCATATGGAAACGATGCGGACACTAGTTGCTACGCTGGTGGTAAACCTTGTATTTAAACTGATCGGCACGAGCAACCGAGAGTGTATACTCCACAACCTCGTTTGACTCGTTATACGTAGTCCTGACCAAATCGAGCACAGGCGAGCCCTCGACAATTCCCAAAAGGTGGGCATCGGTGGGACGGGCTATGCTCGCATAGAACTCCTCTTCGGCTACGCGAATCTTTTGCTGAAAGTCTTGCTCAATCACATCGTAAAGCGGCTTACGCTCCAGCAGTGGTCGCTTTAGGGACAGAAATTGACGAACCGGTAGATAGCTGCGTTCGACCATCATGGGCATGTTATCGGCAGAACGAAGGCGCTTAAGCTTAAAAATGCGATCACCGATACGCAATCCCATATGCTCGGCCAGATTCTTATCGGCCTCCATCTCGCAAAACTCGAGAATCGTGGTCTCGGGTTCTCGACCCATCGCGCGCATCTGCTCGGTAAAGCTGTAGGACTGCATAAGATTGGTTGCTTTTGCCGAACGATCGGTCACAAAGGTACCGCGACCGTGCTGCCGAACCACCAGTCCTAAACGCTCCAGTTCCTGCAGAGCCAGGCGTACCGTAGTGCGCGAGAGACCATAGCGCTCCGAAAGCTCACGCTCGGAAGGAATCATGTCACCGGCGCGATATTCATGGTCAATCTTTTCGGTCAGAATATCGACCAGCTGATCGTATAGCGGTTGCTTGCGCGCTCCGATCGCCATTCTATCCTCCCTTTTGCTCGAAATCAGCTACTACCTTGGGCGTTTAGCATTATCTGTCTGCCACACCCGAATCATCAAGAAAACAAAAGCCGCGCGCTCTTTCGAGCACGCGGCTTTTAACATACACATGGCTTAAGGGGTCGGGGTGTGAGCCGCGTAGGGACACACCCCTCAAGCTAGAGCCTTACCAGATGCTCGGCCAGAGACCAAGCGGGCCAGCGCCCAGGATGCCCAGGACGAAGAGCAGCAGAATGCCCTTGGTCGGGGTCCAGCTGTGCTTAGCGAACATGTAGTAAAGCAGCAGCGTAAGCATAAGCGGGACGAGCTTCGGGACGATGGTGTTGAGGGTGTCGGCAACAGAGAAGTTGACCGGATCCTCGGTAACGGTGCCGTAGGTCACGGACTCCATGCCGTTGCCCAGGTCGACGACGCCGCACTCGACAGCGTTGCCGTCAGCATCGGTGGCGGTGAGAGCGTTGCCGTCCTCATCGGTCATGGCCATGGTACCGGCCTCAGCGGTCTCGGTATCGATGCCCTCCATACCGGTGAAGTTCTCGGCCTCCTTCTCGGAGACGATCACGGTATTGGCGGAGAGGCCACGGGTGGTGCCGTTGGGGATCTGGAGGTTGATCTGGGTGCCACCCATGGTGACGACCAGGCAACCGACGACGAAGACGCCCATGATGGAAGCGGCACGCGTGAAGGCCTGCATGTTGGCGGTCAGAGCGTCAATTGCGCTGGTGCCAAGCTTGTAGGACCAGTTCATGAGCCAGAAGCGCAGAGCGAACTGAACGGCGTTGAAGATCACCAGGAAGATGATCGGCGCAGCGGCGTTGCCGTTGATGGCCATGTTGGAGGTGATGCCGGCCGTGATAGGCACGAGCGTCAGCCAGAACAGGGCGTCACCGATACCACCGAGCGGGCCCATTGCGGCGACGCGGACGGCGCGGATCGTGGGGATGTCAACCTTGTTCTGCTCGAGCGAAAGCACGATGCCCATAACAAAGGTGACGAGGAACGGGTGGGTGTTGAAGAACTCCAGGTTGTGGCTCATGGAAGCCGCGAGGTCGTTCTTGTTGGTGTGGATCTTCTCCAGACCGGGGATGATGGAGTAGAGCCAGCCAGCGGCCTGCATACGCTCGTAGTTGAACGAGGCCTGCAGGAAGCAGGAGCGCCAAGCCATCTTGTTGAGGGTCTTCTGGTCGAGCTGCGGAGCAGGAGTGAGATCCTCGTAGTGCTCCGGGATCACATACTCATTAGATGCCATCTTCGAAGTCACCTCCGTCAGAAACAGCTGCACCCTTCAGCTCGGTCTGCTGCTGGAAGTCCCAGAAAGCGATGCCGAAGCCGATGAGAGCGAGGATGAGCAGAGCAGGGGTTGCCAGCGAATCGTTGGCAACGGTGATGAGCGCGAGGCCAAAGCCCATGAGGAAGAAGCCCCACATATCGCGGTTCATCATAACCTTGAGCAGGACGGCAAAGCCGACGAAGCGCATCATGCCGCCTGCAGCGGACAGACCGGTCTGCAGCCAAGTCGGGATGGCAGAAGCGATGGTCTGACCGATGGTAGCGCCAGCGATGAAGAACAGGGTGACGACGACAGCGAAGATCAGGCCGAGCAGAGCCATGGCGAAGTAGTTCAGGCGCTCGATGCCCTTGGTGTCCGCGTTGTGAGCCATGTTATCGGCCGTGGACATAAGCGGGGACATAAGCGTGAAGACCAGGGTAACGCCAAGCTGGCCAAGCAGAGCGAACGGAATGGCGAGGCCGACTGCCGCGTTGGGCTCGAGGCCCGTGGCGATAGCGAGAATGGCTGCCATGATGCCGCCGATGACGGCGTTAGGCGGCTGAGCGCCTCCGATCGGCATGTTGCCGATCGTCATGAGCTGATAGGTACCACCCACGAGAAGACCGGTGTTGAGGTCGCCAAGGATAAGACCGATGACGGCGCCGGTGACGATGGGCTGATAGAGAGACTCGAGGAAGTCAAACTGGTCGATTGCCGCGATGAACGTGACGACGAAGACCAGAGCGATCTGGATGATCGAGTATTCCATCTTGCTCCTCCTTTCAAAATGTATGTACGCACTTTGGATTTCACGTACAGAACGTCAGGGTTTCACTCCTGACAACGTGGATCACGAGGATTACGAGAAGAGCTTGCTCGTGTCCTCAACAGGCGTGCTCGGAACGCGCCTGATCTCCAACTCCACCCCCAATTCCTGCAGCTCTTTAAACGCAGCGACATCCTCGTCGTTAACTGCGACGGAGGTGGCGACTTGGCGCTTTCCTTCCGACATGTGCATGTTGCCGATGTTTACCTTCTTTATAGGCACACCGCCCTTGACGAGCGTAAGCACGTCTTCCGGTGTTTCGGCCACGATGAAGATCTTCTGGCGCGGGCTCGCCTTGCCAATGACGTCGATGGTCTTCTGCAGAGAGAAGAAACGCGTAGCGACGCCGGCGGGAGCGGCCATCTTCATGAGGTTCTGGCGCATGGTGTTGGACGCCACGTCGTCGTTGGCGACGAGGATGAGGTTGGAGCCCAGGGTGGAGTTCCACTGGGTGGCAACCTGACCATGAACCAGTCGGTTATCGATGCGGGTAAGAAGAATGTTGGGTTCTGCCATGTTGATCAGCTTCCTTTCGTTATTTGCTGACGACAGTTACTTGATCTCCTGAATCGCGTAACGCGAAACATCTACGACGGCTCCGGATCGGACTTTGATCTGGACCTTCTCGCCTTCGATGCCTTTGACGGTTCCGTAGATACCGCCGGCGAAAAGAACCTCTTGACCCGGCTTGAGCTCGGTGTGCAGCTCCTTGAAGTACTTCTGCTTCTTCTTCATGTTGATTTGCGACCAGATGGTGTAAATCAAGCCCATGATGACAAGCAGGCCTAAAAGGGCGACCGAGGAGCTCAGGACGTTGGCTCCGAAATCGGCCATTAGATGCCGTCCTCGTCGCCGAAGATATCCTCTTCCTCGGAGCCGGCAACGGATGCGACCGTCTGGGCGGTGACGCCCGTCTGGCCAACGGTCACGGCCTGCTCGCCAAGCTCGGCGAGCGTGGCATTGCCGCGGAGGAACAGAAGCTCAATAACCATGGGAAGGTTGGTGCCAGTCAGAACCTCGACGTTGTCGACATCCTGGGCAATCATCATCGACTGGTTGAACGGGGTGCCGCCAAGCAGGTCGGTAAAGACGAGCACGCCATCGCACTCCTCGCGCATGGCGGTAATAGCGGCGCGGAGATCCTCACCGTAGGAAGCAGCCTGGTCGCCCTCAAAAGGAACGACGGTAAAAGCGGGCTGGTCGCCGGCAACCATAGCGATAGCGCTAGCTAGGCCGGGTGCGAACTGTCCATGACCGGTAAGAATAAAGCCAACCATTCAAATTTCCCTTCCGAAGGTGTGTACAATCTGAGTCCGATGATTTTCGGAAGCCAGCGGGCGCTCGCCCTTAAAGCTTCTT
>CABUSL010000003.1 GCA_902494295.1 uncultured Collinsella sp. | reverse complement strand
GTTTATCGCGAGTTCCGCACGAACAGGAGGCCACTTAATGTGGCCTCCGTCGTGAGCAGGACTGTAGAGCAGGAAACTTAACCCCCGCACCCCTCGCGCGGCGGGCAAACTCATCTTGTGCTCTATCACGCTAAAGTGTATGATTCTGAACGTTACATGACTCACTTTACTTAACTAAAGTGCCACCAAGGGGGAATACCATGAATACCGATATGTCTCGTCGTCAGTTTGTTGGTCTAGCCGGCTCGCTCGCCACGGTGCTTGGCCTTGGTCTTGTCGGTTGCGGCGGTGGTGCCGGCAAGGGCTCCGCTGCCGGTTCTGCTGCAGCCAAGGACGTGAAGGGCGCTGCGGAGTCCAAGAAGCTCGTGGTGGGCTTTGATAAGTCCTATCCTCCGTACGGCTTTGTGGGCGACGATGGCGAGTACACCGGCTTTGATCTCGATTTGGCCAAGGCTGTTGCCGATAAGCAGGGCTGGGAGGTCAAATACGAGGCCATCGATTGGGATGCCAAGGACACGCTGCTCAACTCCGGCGCCATCAACTGCATCTGGAACGGCTTTACCATGGAGGGTCGCGAGGACGACTACACGTTCTCCGAGCCGTACATGCTCAACGAGCAGGTGCTGGTGGTAAAGAAGGATGCGGGCATCAAAGGCTGGGACGATCTTGCCGGCAAGACCGTGATTACCCAGACCGATTCCGCTGCGCAGGATGTACTCGAGGGTGACCAGAAGGATCTGGCAGCGACGTTTGCCACGCTCGACACGATCGGCGAGTACAACACGGCCTTTATGCAGCTCGAGAGCGGCGCGGTCGATGCCGTGGCTTGCGACCTTTCGATTGCCCAGTATCAGCTTGCCGCCAAGCCCGATGCCTATACGCAGCTTGATGAGCCGCTGTCCAGCGAGCACTACGCCGTCGGCTTTAAGAAGGGCGACACCAAGTCGGCCGACGCCGTGACCGAGTCGCTCAAGGCACTCTATGAGGACGGCACGGTCAAGGACCTGTGCGATAAGTATTCAAGCTATGGTCTATCTTTCGATAATTGGGTGCTCAAGTAATGTCTATTCAGGTCATGATGCAGATGCTTGGCCAGGGATTCTTGGTCAGTTTGCAGTTGTTTGTGCTGACACTGCTGGGGTCGATTCCGCTGGGAATCCCCGTGGCGTTTATGCGCATGAGCAAAATCGCGCCGCTTCGCTGGATTGCGCGCATCTACATTTCGGTCATGCGCGGCACGCCGCTCATGCTGCAGATGTTTGCCATCTACTTTGCCCCGTACTACGTGTTTGGCATTTCGCTCACGCCCGATTCCAAGTGGACGGCGTGCGTTGTGGCGTTCATCATCAACTATGCCGGCTATTTTGCCGAGATCTATCGTTCGGGCCTGCAGTCCATTCCGCGCGGTCAATACGAGGCTGCCGAGGTGCTGGGCTACTCGCGCATACAGACGTTTCTGTATATCGTGATGCCGCAGGTCGCCAAGCGTATTCTGCCGGCGATGGGCAACGAGATCATCACGCTGGTCAAGGACACGTCGCTGGCGTTTGCCATTGGCGTGGGTGAGATGTTCTCGACGGCCAAGGCGCTGGTCGCCTCGCAGGTGAGTATGGTGCCGTTTGCGATCGCGGCGCTGATCTACTGGATCTTTAACTTTGTGGTCGAGATGCTGCTGGGCGCCGCCGAAAAGAAGCTGGACTATTATCATGACTAACTCAGTGATGAAAATCGAAAGCGCGCGCAAGGCGTTTGGCGGCAATGAGGTGCTCAAGGATATTTCGCTCGAGGTCGAGCGTGGCGAGGTCGTGGCGATTATCGGGCCTTCAGGTGGCGGCAAGTCCACGCTGCTGCGCTGTGCCACGCTGCTCGAGACACTCGACGGAGGCTCGCTCTCATTTGGCGATCTTGCCGTCGCGACGGATGCGGGTTCGGGCGCGGTGTACGCAAAGGGCGATGTACCTAAACAGGCGCGCTCGCGGTTTGGTCTGGTGTTCCAGAACTACAATCTGTTCCCGCACTATACCGTGATGAAAAACATCATCGACGCGCCGATCCGCGTGCTTAAGCGCCCGCGCGAGCAGGCGGAAGCTCGTGCGCATGAATTGATTGCTCAGATGGGGCTTGTGGGCAACGAGAACAAGGTTCCGTGTGAGCTTTCGGGCGGTCAGCAGCAGCGCGTGAGTATTGCCCGCGCCTTGGCGCTCGACCCGGAGATCTTGTTCTTTGACGAGCCGACCTCGGCGCTCGATCCCGAGCTGACGGCTGAGGTGCTGCGTGTCATTAAGGACCTCGCTGCGCAGAACATGACGATGGTGATCGTGACCCACGCGATGCAGTTTGCGCGCGATGTTGCCGACCGTGTGGTCTTTATGGACGGCGGCCGCATTGTCGAGGAGGGGCCTGCCGAGCAGGTTATCGACCATCCGCGCGAGCAGCGCACGCGTGAGTTCTTGAGCCGCATAGAGGGATAGGCTCAGGTATTTACTCAACTATTAATTGAGGCGAAGCCGCCGCAGGTCTTACGGTCTGTGGCGGCTTTTTGTTTACATCGACGGGGTTCAATAATCGCCTCACAAGCCTGTCTCTTCCTCTCGCCGCCTGTATTCATACGTGCGCCGAAAGGTGTGCATGGACGGTCGCCCGTGAGGGTAGGGTGGTGGCATAGGACATTTGGAGGGTGAGTCGGCTCGGCTGCCGACCATGCTGCTCCCGGGATGGCACCGACCGCGAACTCTCCCCGTTGGCGTCGCGCATTGCGCGCGGCCCTGCAAGGAGGTCATCATGGGTGCTCCCAAGACCGGTAACGTAAGGAACGTGGTGCTCGTAGGCCAAGGCGGGGTGGGCAAGACTTCACTCGCCGAAGCCATGCTCCACCTTTCCGGCAAGACCGCCCGCCTGGGCGGCCACGACGGCACCAAGCCTACGCTCGACTATGACCCTGAAGAGGTCAAGCGTTCATTCTCCATCTCGACAACCATCGCGCCGATCGACTGGAAGGGCGCGCGCATCAATGTGCTCGATGCCCCGTGCTACCCTGATTTTATCGGCGACGCCTTTGCCGCGATGAGCGTCTGCGAGACGGCTCTGTTTGTGGTCGACGCCGAGGCCGGCCCGCAGCCTACGACGGTTAAGCTCTGGTATGCCGCCGAGGACCTGCGCCTGGCGCGTGCGGTGTTCGTAAACCGCCTGTCGCGCTCCGAGGCCAGCTTTGCGACCACGATGGACCTGCTGCAGGAGCGCTTTGGCACGCGCCTGGGCGCCGTGACCCTTCCCTGGGGCGAGGGCGAGGACTTTGACGGCATCATCGACCTGGTGCGCATGAAGGCACGCCATTGCAACGGCACCGAAGCCGTTGAGTCGGAGATTCCCGAGGAGTATCGTGCCCAGGCCGAACAGGCCCATGACCATCTGTGCGAGCTGGTGGCCGAGGCTGACGACGAGCTGATGATGAAGTACTTGGAAGGCGAGGAGACGCTGACGCAGGAGGAGCTTGAAGGCCTGCTGTCGAAGGCGATCGCCGAGCGCATCTTTGTGCCGGTCTTTGCGGGCGATTGCATTAAGGAACAGGGCGTCAACTCGCTGATGGACGACATCGCCACATACTTCCCGGCGCCGACGGACTACGGCGAGATGCCGCTCATCGACGGTGATTCGCTCAAGATTTCGAGCGACGATGACCGTCCGGTGGCGTTTGTGTTTAAGACCCTGGCCGATCCGCAGCAGGGTCGCATCAGCTTTATCAAGGTGCTGACGGGTACGCTTGAGCCGGGTCTTGAGCTGATCAACGCGCGTACCCGCAAGGGCGACCGTCTGGCTCACCTGTATGTGATGTGCGGCCGCGACATGACCGAGGTCGGTCACGCCTATGCCGGCGACATTATCGTGGCACCCAAGCTGGCGGCCGAGACGGGCGATACGCTCTCGATTACCGGCAAGGTCGAGGCTGCGGCGTTTAAGTTCCCCAACTCGCAGTATCGCATTGCCATCGAGGCCGAGAATCGCGGCGACGAAGAGAAGCTCTACACGTTTATCGAGAAGGCCTGCAAGGCCGATCCGACCATGAGCATCGACCGCGACGAGGAGACCGGCCAGACTATCATCTCCGCCGTTGGTGAGGCGCAGGTTTCGGTGCTGCTCAACCGTTTGGAGGATCGCACCAAGGTCGTGGCCAAGAGCGTGCCGATCCGCATTCCGTATCGCGAGACCATTCGCCGTACGGCAAGTGCCCAGGGCCGCCATAAGAAGCAGACCGGCGGCGCCGGTCAGTACGGCGACTGCTGGCTCCGCGTTGAGCCGCTCATTGGGCCCGACGGCACGAGCGATGGCTATGAGTTTGTGGACGAGGTCGTGGGCGGCCGCATTCCGCGCTCGCTGATCCCCGCCGTGGACAAGGGTGTCCAGGAGACCATGAAGGACGGCATCATTGCCGGCTACCCGCTCACGGGCATTCGCGTGGCTGTGTACGACGGCTCGTATCACAGCGTCGACTCCAACGAGATGGCGTTCCGCGCGGCAGCTCGCATCGGCCTGCGCAAGGCATGTGCCGATGCCGATCCGGTGGTGCTGGAGCCCATTGAGGAAATTACGGTGACTATCCCCGAGAGTTACGCCGGCGCCGTGATGGGCGACATCTCGGCATCGCGTGGTCGCGTGACGGGCATGGAGACCGATGAGCGCGGCGATACCGTGGTCATCGCCCAGGCGCCGCTGGCCGAGCTGACGGATTATTCGACGCGTCTGCGCTCCATTACGCGCGGCACGGGCGACTTTACCATGAAGCCCGCCGGCTACGAGCAGGTGCCCTATGACGTTCAGGCCAAGCTGGTCGAGCGCTATGAGGAGGGCCGCGCCAAGTAGCGTGTGGCTTTGCCTGCAACATACATGCCGATGCAAGGGCCGCTCTGGGCAATCCAGGGCGGCCCTTTTTGATCCCTGGGGGACGGAGGAAAACAGATCATCTTTGGGTTACGGGTGGCGCGGTCGGCACTAGTCTCCGGATGCCTGGTTGCGACCGGTGGCGTAGTCGATCTGCACGTGCGGCTGCAGGTTGTAGCAATATACGTGGAAGCAGAGGGTCTTGCCGTGGTCCTCGACCGATTGCGCCTCAAGGCGCACGCCACGGCAGACAAGTTCCTCTTCGTTATACATGGGCGTGACGCGGTAGAGCACATGGTTGCCCGTGTCGCGGATGTAGCCGAGAATCTGCTCCTCAAACGGCAGCATGCCCGTTTCGTTGAGATAGCGCGTGCCGGTGAGGAGATTTTTGCGGTTGGCGTTTTCGCCGCAGAGCGACCAGGCGATAAGGTGGCAGCGGTTGTAGAGGCTCTGGCCCGGAATAAAGTCGTAGCGCTGCTGGTGCCAACCGGCAGGATGGATACGCGAGATATCGCCGCGCTCGCCTTGACCGAGTGATTCGGGGCCCACGCAGGCGAGTGCTTTGCGGGTGCGGCCCAGGCTGTCGAGCTTGGAGAACTTCTTAAAGCAGCCCTCTTCTGTAGCGCGCTCGTATTCATCGAGCGTGAATGATGGTGTGCCGAGCGGGTGCGTGCTGTCGGTGCGAAGGGCAACGTAGGGGTTGCCGGCGTAGTCGGGAATGCTGCTGAGATAAACACCGCGGGCGCGGTTGAGGTCGGGGTTTTCGACCTCGTCGATGGGGGTGGCGGCACTGTCCGCGGAAACGTCGTCATCGGTGTCGGTTGCGGCGGAATCGGAGCCATCGCCAGAGTCCTGGCCGTTTTGAGGGTCCGGGGAGCTCGCCGTTCCCGATTCGAGCCGGGCAACCAGGTCTGCCTCGTCGTCGGTACGGCTGGGGCTCTCGTTTTGTTTTTCGGCCAGAGCCGCCGCTTGCTCATCGCTTTGCGGCGACAGCAGCTTGGGCGCCCCGTCAAGCGATCCCGTAAACAGCGCAAACCCTAGCACCACGGTGGTGCCGATGGAAAGTATTTGCTTGTAGGCGGGCTTGCGCGACATTGAGGCTCCTGGATGGACGGTTGGGAATCTACCAGTCTAGCAGGAGCCGGCAAGGGCCGCTCTGTCGAACAAATACTTAAGATTTGAGACAAACGCTACTGATTCATTTGTCCCGCGGTCTAGATCGAGGTGGAGTCGAGCCAGTTGAGCTTGCACTCGAGAATGCGCTGCTCGCCGGGTTCGCTGCTTCCGTCAAGTAGGGCGAGCAGCATCTCGGCTGCTTCGCGACCTTCTTGGTCGACGGGCTCGATGATGGTGGAGACGGTCGGTGTGGTGAGATTAGTCCAGTCTTCGCAGTTGAGTCCCAAAAGGCCGATTTGCTGCGGAAGCAGATGGGCCATTGGCTGGAGGGCCTTGTAGACACGGGGAAGTGCCCACTGATTTTGCACGAAGATAAGGGTTCGCTTGGCGGGATTGAACTTGAATTTAAAGTATTCGGTGAGCTCGTTGATTGACGGCTTGTTGTGATCGATGGGAATCGCTTTGTAGAGCTGCCCATTCGCGGCCAGCGCCTCGGCATACCCCTGAAAACGCTCCATGCGGGTGCGCATTTCGGTCATGTTGGCGGCAATGGAAAAGAAATCTTCGTAGCCGGCGTCGAGGAGTGCCTGTGTGGCGTTGTACACGCCGTCGTAAAGGTTGGTTTTGATCCAGCTGGTACCTGGGCTATAGATGGCCGCATCGAAAAAGACGACCGGCTTGCCGGCGCGTCTAATGCGGTCGTGCACGGCTTTGAAGTTTGCCGTGGGCTGGATGATAAAGCCATCGACGCCCAACGAGAGCATCTTGTCGACGTACATGAGCTCGGTCTCGGGGTTAAAGTTGCTCGTGCAAACGACCGTCTGGTAGCCCGCGGGGAGCATGACCTGCTCCATGCCATTGAGAACGAGCCCCGCCCATTTGTTGGTGTTATCCAAAATGATGATGGCGATGACGTGGGTTTGCTTGCCGGTGAGCGTCTGCGCTTGGGCGTTGGGAACGTATCCGAGTTCCTTAATGACGCGCGCGATTTTGTTCTGCGTCTTCTCGCTAAGCTTTTCTCGTCTGTCGTTGAGGTAATACGAGACGCTTGCCGTCGAGGTTCCCGCCTCTCGAGCGACGTCTGCGATCGTAACGCGCTGTTTTGCCACAGCGACTCCTTCCGACAGATGAGCATTTTCCAACATGATGACTTTGAGTCTTGGTGAGGGATGCGCTTCGGTGAGCGGTTTTATCCTTTCATATGAGTATGCAACAAATGCGGCATACGGGTGGGGTCGAAATTTGTGACCGGCATGCGCATCTGCCGTCTACCGAGAAAATCAAATACTTCTTGACTTTTGAAATCGAGGGTAAAATCGCAGGATTCATTTTTGGTTAAACGCATAACTAAATCGCATAACCAACGCTCTGACCTGCGCGTTTACCGAAATAAGCTGGCATTAAGAAAAACGAGCACCTATATTGGTCTTGTCGAAAAGACAGCAAGTCCAAACGGCAGGGGATGCTCCGGAGGCCTCCGCAAACGGTGTCTTGCGCACGCAACTCTATGAAAAGAGGGAAGCAATGAAGATCGTAGGCGTTGCCGCCTGTACCGTGGGTATCGCCCACACGTATATGGCCCAGAAGGCGATTCAGGATGAATGCGCCGCCCGTGGCATCGAGTGCAAGGTCGAGGCTCAGGGTGGCCTGGGTATCGAGAATGAGCTCACGCAGGAAGACGTGGACTCCGCCGACCTGGTCCTGGAGTCCGTCGACGTGGGTGTCGAGAACGAGGACCGTTTTGAGCAGAAGATGGCCGAGGGCAAGTTCCTGAAGGTCGGTACCTCGGATGTAATCGCCGATCCGGTCAAGATCATCGACCAGGCTGTTGAGATTATCAAGGCGACGGGTGGTGCCGTTGACGCGCCCAAGGCCGAGGCCAAGGCAGAGAAGAAGGCCGTCTCCGCTGCCCCGCAGGCCCCGACACCGGCGTCCAAGCAGTCTATCTTTGCCGATCCTGGCAAGACGCTGCTCAATGCATTCAATACCGGCGTTTCCTATTTTATCCCCATTGTCGTTATCGGTGGCGTGTTCCTCGCCTTCTCGTTGGCATCCGGTACCGCCGGCGCCAACGGCATGGAGGTTACGAATCCGCTGATGGTGAGCCTTAACACCATCGGCATGGCCGGCATCTCCATGATGATTCCGGTGCTTGCGGCATACATCGCCTACTCGATGGCCGGCAAGCCCGCGCTCGCCCCCGGTTTTGTCCTGGGCTACTTGGTCAACAACGCCGTCGTCACCCCGAGCGGCAACAGCGTTTCGACTGGCTTCTTGGGCGCCATGATCATGGCTGTCATCTGCGGTTACTTTGTCCGCTGGATGAAGACCTGGAAGGTCAACAACACCATCCAGACCATCATGCCGATCCTGATCATCCCGATTCTGACCTCGCTCGTCCTGGGCATGGCCTACATCTACATCCTGGCCACGCCGCTTGGCTTTGTGATGGATTGGCTTACTAGCGTGCTCGGTAGCCTGCAGGGCGGCTCCGCCGTCGTCCTGGGCCTGGTCATTGGCGTTATGACCGCCTTCGATATGGGCGGCCCCATCAACAAGACCGCTTCGACCTTTACTATGGCCATCATGGCCTCCGGCATCTACGGCCCCAACGGTATGTTCCGCGTCGCCGTCGCCATTCCCCCGATTGCCTGCGGTCTTGCAGCGCTCATTGCCAAGAACAAGTTCGATGACGCCGATCGCCAGATGGGCATCTCCGCACTGTTCATGGGCTGCATCGGCATTACCGAGGGAGCTATCCCCTTCGCGGTCAAGGACCTTGGCCACACCCTGCCCGGCATCTGCATCGGCTCTGCCGTGGGTGCGGCGCTCGCCGCCTTCCAGGGTATCGACTGCTACGTCCCACACGGTGGCTTTATCGTCGCCCTTGCCACCAACAACGTCGCGCTGTTCTGCCTGGACATCGTGATTGGCTCCGTGGTCGCCGCCGCAATCCTGATTGCCATGAAGCCCACGCTCGATAAGCAGGCCAAGTAAACCTTTAAGGACTCCGGTTGTGCGGAGGGATGGATTTGACTCCGCACAACCGCCCCTACACAACAAAATCCATCCGTATTGATAGGGCCCGCATTTGGGTCCCAGGGAACTTTTGTCAAAAATCCTCTGGAGAAGGAGAACAAAATGTCCAACCTCACCATCCGCCAGACCGTTCAGGGCATGCTCAAGCTGCAGGATAGCGGCGATCACGCAACCATGGTCGGCATTGGCCCCATGAGCCCCAACCTGATTCAGGCCGTGTTCGAGCTTGCCAAGGACGAGGATTTCCCGCCCATGTTTATCGCCAGCCGCAACCAGGTCGATATGGACGAGATGGGCGCCGGCTACGTCAACGGTTGGGACCAGACGCGCTTTGCCGCCGACATCAAGAAGGTTGCCGACGAGGTGGGTTACACCGGCCCGTACTACCTGTGCCGCGATCACGGCGGTCCGTGGCAGCGTGACGAGGAGCGTAACGCCCACCTGCCCGAGGACGAGGCCATGGAGCTCGCTCGCAAGTCCTTCGTCGCCGACATGGAGGCAGGCTTTGACCTGCTGATGGTCGACCCCACCAAGGACCCCTATCAGATCGGCAAGGTTATTCCGCTCGACGTGGTGCTTCGCCGCACGATCGATCTTATCGACTACCTTGAGCAGTACCGTCGCGAGCATAACCTGCCCGAGGTCGCCTATGAGGTCGGTACCGAGGAGACCAATGGCGGCTTGACCTCTACCGATAAGTACGAGGAGTTCATTTCTCAGCTGCAGCCCGAGCTCGAGAAGCGCGGCTGCCCCATGCCCACCTTTATCGTCGGTCAGACCGGTACGCTCACCCGTTGGACCGAGCAGGTTGGCCATTACAACTTTAAGAACGCCCGCGAGCTCGCCGACATGGCAAAGCGCTACGGCGTGGGCCTGAAGGAGCACAACGCCGACTACCTGGACGACGCGACGCTGCTCGAGCACATCCCGGCTCACGTGACGGCCTCCAATGTCGCCCCTCAGTACGGCACCGAGGAGACCCGCGCCTACCTCAAGCTCTGCGCTACCGAGCAGATCCTGGTCGACAACGGCCTGTGTGACGATCCCTCCGACCTGTATCACACGCTGTTGGTCAAGGCCATCAAGACCGAGCGCTGGCGCAAGTGGATGACCGGCGATGACGTTAACCTGCAGGTTGACGACATCCTGGCTGACGACGAGCTCAGCCTGAAGATTCTGGATGTCTCCGGCCACTACGCCTTCAACGATCCCGAGGTCAAGGAGCAGGTCGAGAAGCTCTACAGCAACCTCGCCGCCCAGGACATCGACGGCAAGCGCTTTGTGATCGAGCACATCAAGCGCCCGATCAAGCAGTACGTCGTCGGTCTTAACCTCAAGGGCGTCACGAGCCGCATCGAGAAGGTTCTTGAGGACTAAGTAGCTTTTCCTACACGACGCCGGGCCCGGGCATGTCCCAGCTGCGGGCCCGGCACATAGGACAAAGGGACATCCCCTTTGTCCTATTTTTTGAGTTTTGGATTCCTTAGAAGGAGTTTGCACCATGAAGTTCTTTATCGATACCGCCAACCTTGACGAGATTGCTGAGGCCAAGAGCTGGGGCTGCCTGGCCGGTGTTACCACCAACCCGTCCCTGTACGCCAAGACCGGCGGCAAGCTTGCCGACTTTGAGCCCCATATGCTCAAGATTGCCGAGCTCTGCGAGGGCCTGCCCGTTTCCGCCGAGTCTACCGCTACCACTGCCGAGGGTATGATCGAGGAGGGCAAGCGCCTTGCCGCCCTCGCCCCCAACATCGTGGTCAAGCTTCCCGTGTGCGAGGCCGGCCTTGCCGCCTGCCGTGCGCTGGCCGATGCTGGCGTGCGCGTCAACATGACGCTCGTCTTCTCGCCGACGCAGGCCCTTATGGCCGCCAATGCCGGTGCTCGCTACATCAGCCCGTTTGTCGGTCGTTTCGATGACATCGCCGAGGACGGTATCTCGCAGCTCGACAACGTCGTGACCTGCATTAAGAACTACGACTGGACGGGCAAGAACGTCGACGACACCGTCGAGATCATCACCGCCTCGGTTCGTACGCCCAACCACGTGACCCAGGCCGCGCTACTCGGTGCCGATATTGCGACCGTGCCCATGGCCGCTCTCAAGAAGTGCCTGCATCATCCGCTGACCGACCAGGGCCTCGCCTCTTTTGAGGCTGACTGGCAGAAGGTCGTCGCTCAGGCTTAACGAGTGGATTGCCCCGGCATCGCGTCATCCGGTGCCGGGGTTGTTCTCAAGAGAGGAATTCGTATGACCAACCAGGAGCTGGCGAAGGTCGCCAATGAGGTCAGGAAGGGTGTCGTGACTGCGGTTCACGCGGCCAAGTCGGGACACCCGGGTGGATCGCTCGGTGCTGCCGACATCATGACGTATCTGTACTTTGAGGAAATGAATATCGATCCTGCCGACCCTCACAAGGCCGATCGCGATCGCTTTGTGCTCTCCAAGGGTCACGCGGCGCCGGGCCTGTATTCGGTGTTGGCAAATCGCGGCTATTTTCCCGTCGAAGAGCTCGAGACGCTCCGTCATATTGGCAGCCGACTGCAGGGCCATCCCAACATGAACGACGCCCCTGGCATCGATATGTCCACCGGATCGCTCGGTCAGGGCATCTCTGCTGCAGTTGGAATGGCGCTTGCCGCTAGGCACTGGGGCGACGGCTACCGTGTCTACACGTTGCTGGGCGACGGTGAGTGCGAGGAAGGCCAGGTGTGGGAGGCGGCCATGTTCGCCGGCAACCATGCGCTCGACAATCTTGTTGCCGTCGTCGACCACAACGGCTTGCAGATTGACGGCACGATCGATGAAGTCAACTCGGCCATGCCGCTCGCTGACAAGTTCCGCGCCTTTAAGTGGCATGTGATCGAGCTCGCCGACGGTAACGACATGGCGCAGATTGCCGCCGCCTTTGCCGAGGCCCGCAAAGTGAGCGACTCGCCCGTGGCCATTATCGCCGAGACGGTGAAGGGCAAGGGCGTCTCCTTTATGGAAAACCAGGTGGGCTGGCACGGCAAGGCACCCAACGATGAACAGTTTGAGCAGGCCATGGCCGAGCTCGCAGCAGCAGGGGAGGAGCTCTAATGGCAGACGTCAAGAAAGTCGCCACGCGCGTTAGCTATGGCGAGGCACTTGTCGAGCTGGGCAATGAGCGCGATGACTTTGTGGTTCTCGATGCCGACCTGGCCGCCGCCACGCAGACCGGTAAGTTTAAGGCTGCGCACCCTGAGCGCTTCTACGACGCCGGCATTGCCGAGAGCAACCTGATGGGTCTTGCCGCCGGCATCGCGACCACGGGCCGCGTTGCTTTTGCGAGCACCTTTGCGATGTTTGCCGCCGGTCGCGCCTACGAGCAGGTCCGCAATTCCATCGGCTACCCGCACCTCAACGTCAAGATTGGCGCTACTCATGCCGGCATTTCGGTGGGCGAGGACGGCGCCACGCACCAGTGCTGCGAGGATATCGCACTCATGCGCACGATTCCGGGTATGACGGTGGTCGTTCCCGCCGACGACGTCGAGGCTCGTGCCTGTGTGCGCGCCGCCTATGAGTTTGAGGGCCCGGTTTACATGCGCTTCGGCCGCCTGGCAACACCGGTCATCAACGACCACGAGGACTATGAGTTCAAGATTGGTCGCGGCGTGGTCGTGCGCGAGGGGTCCGATGTGACCATCATCGCTTGTGGCCTTATGGTCGCCGAGGCGCTTGAGGCTGCCGAGGCGCTCGCTGCCGATGGTATCGATGCCGAGGTCATCAACATGCACACGATCAAGCCGCTCGATGAGCGCCTGGTGGTTGCCAGCGCCAAGAAGACTGGTCGCGTGGTCACCGCCGAGGAGCATTCGATTATCGGTGGTCTTGGCGAGGCTGTGGCCTCGGTGCTCGCGGAGCAGTATCCGGTGCCGATGCGACGCGTCGGCGTGCGCGATGTGTATGGCGAGTCCGGCCCTGCGGTCGATTTGCTGCACAAGTACGGTTTGGACGCCGACGGTATCGAAGCTGCGGTCAGGTCTGTGTTGTAAGGAAGGTTTCCATGGGATTTGTATCTGCCAACCAAGTGACGATAGGGTATACCGCCGCCTCGCGCGAGGACGCCCTGCATTATTTGTCCGAGCAGGCAATCGAGCTCGGCTTTGCCGATGACGCATCTGCCGTAGAGGCTGCCTTTATTGCTCGCGAGAACGAGGCCGAGACCGGGCTTGTCGCCGGTTTTGCCGTTCCGCATGCCAAGAGCGATGCGATCCATACGCCGGGTGTGGCCGTGCTTAAGCTGGTCGAGCCCGTTGAATGGCCGAGCTTCGATGGGGTGCCCGTCGATGTTGCGCTCGCGCTGTACGTGCCCGCCGGCGAGGCTGGAACCACGCACCTGCGTCTGCTCTCCAAGGCTGCCGTGATGCTGATGGACGCCGGCTTCCGTGACAAAGTGCGTGCGAGCACCGATCCCGTTGAGATTGCGGAGCTCATCAATAGCGGACTCGAAGACTAGAACGGTCATCCCGTTCAATCAATTGATCCTTCTCCAAGGAAAAGGGCCGCGACGCCGTATGGGTGTCACGGCCCTATTTGCGTTTCCCCAGATAAAACCTGCCAAAATAAACCTGTCCCTTTTTGGCAGGCTAATCGTGAGTTATTCCACCGCAACTTAGGGCACGGTTAGGAAGTGTGCACCTTAAAGAGTGGAGCCCATGATTAGAGAGGTCGCACTCGTCTCTCTAAATGTCTCTCTAAAGAGAAGGTTGGTTAGAGAGATAGCATTAGGCAATCTAGCAGCGAATTCGATACATCTCTCTAAAACAATAGATTTATCTCTCTAAAGTTAGAGAGATAAATCTATTGTTTTAGAGAGACGGAATGCCAAAATTCGTTCGTCAGCTACCATCTGCCAAAAATGGCGGATAAAGGGCTCATCGAAGTAATGGGTTCATCGACGAGTCGTAACCGCCGATATCGGAAGAAGTAGATGCAGCCGGGTCGCCTCTCTAGTGTCTCTCGAGGCCAGATGGGTGCTGGAGGGGCGATTGTCTCGCGATATTTCCCCAGATAAAACCTGCCAAAATAAACCTGTCCCTTTTTGGTAGGTCAGTTAACGCAGTCCAGGTTGAGCATATGCGAGCGAGCAGGCTCCGGGTGCGGTAAGGTGACGTGAAACAAGCGGGCGCTGACCTTTTGGTCGCGCCCGTGAAGTTGAACGTCAGATTGCCGTGCCCGGGGCCTGCGCAGCGCCGAGCAGTTACGCCGTTTGTAAAACGGCGTAACCTAAAGGTTCATGTTGCCGTGGATGTAGGGGGTGACCTCGGGGGAGATATGGCCGCAGCCCAGCTCGCGCAGCGCGGACTCGATAGCGGCGGGCAGCGGGGTCTTGCCCTTGTCGTCGACGGCGGCATCGCCGAGGGCGGCGATCTTGGCGACATCTGCGGGTGCGGCCTCGATATGCATGCAGCCGCCGACCAGGCGTGCGCGGACCTGAGCTAAGTCAAGATCGTGCAGGTAATCCTCGCAGGCGCGGATTAAATCGACCTTCTCGCGCGTAAGCTCCTCGCCCGTGGGGACGCGGGTGGCAAGACATGCTCCCGCCGGCAGGTTCCAAACGGGATAGCCCCATGCGCGCAGCAGCTCGCGCTCTTCGTCCTTGGTAAAGCCGACCTCCATAAGGGGTGAGCGTACGCCGAGCTCTTCTGCCGCACGCATGCCGGGGCGGTAGTCACCGCGATCGTTTGCATTGCTGCCATCGATGACGGTGGGAAAGCCGAGCGACTTGGCGTGGTTGACGATGGCGGTAAAGCTGGCGTGCTTGCAGTGGTAGCAGCGATTAGCATCGTTGCAGGCTACTTGGGGGAGCTGCAGCTGATCCACCGAAAGATTGAGCACGGGGAGCTTAAAATGCGGCCCCTCATTGGCCTGCCCATCAACGGACTGCTCAAACGAAGCCTGCTCGGGCGTGCCGATGAGCGGCGTGGTGAGATGGACGAGGAGGGTATTGGTAGGCATGATGCGGGCGCATACGGCGGCCAAAAAGCTGCTGTCGACGCCGCCGGAAAACCCGATAGCCACGCGCCCGTATGCCAAAAGCAGCTGTTCGAGCGCCGATAGCTTGTCTTGAAGCTCCTCTGCGGGTGCCGTGGTGTCTAAAATCATGAAACGATCCTTATCGTTGAGTACTCGGTCGAAAACTATAATCCTAATGCGTTACTTGCCATAAGACTTCTATCTATGTAACGAAAGTGCAATATGCTATATACGTTATATACAAGTTTGTAAGTGCGGTAGAGTGGTAGTAACACAATCCGGTGAGGGGGGCCGATATGATCAAGGCTGTTATTTTTGACATGGACGGAACGCTGGTCGACACCGAGCGTTTGGGGATTAAGGCCTGGAAGGCAGGCGCCGCTGAGCTGGGGCTCGCGATTGATGATGCGCTGATCCATCAGTTTATCGGCCGCACGCTGCCCGATGTTATGGACATCCTTGATAGGCATTACGGCAGCCATGAAACCACCGAGGCGATCTATCGTCGCCACAAGGAGATTCGCGACGAGATGGTCAAGACCGAGCTTGAGCTTAAGGCCGGCGCCGCCGAGTGCCTAGACGAGCTGCTGGCTGCGGGCTATCACGTGGGTCTAGCGACGTCGTCGCGCCTCGTTACGGCCGAGCGCAACCTTAAGATGGTCGGTCTTTTTGACAAGTTTGAAACGGTAACGTGTGGCGAGGACGTCGTGCACGGCAAGCCCGACCCCGAGATGTATCTGCTTGCCTGCGAGCGTGCGGGCTTTGCCCCCGAGGAGTGCGCCGTGGTCGAGGATTCGCGCAACGGCTGCGTCTCGGGCATTACGGCTGGCTGCCACGTCTTTGCCGTCCCCGATATTGTGCCGTTGCCGCAGGACGTGGTGGATGGCTGCGAGGCCGTGCTCGATACGTTGTTCGACCTGGCGGCGGCGGTCAGGGCCGTGCGCTAGAAAATTGCGGCGTTAAAACGAGCGTTTGCTCACGTTTGCGCTCAAGCAAAAGGGGCCCGGCAATGGTCGGGCCCCTTTTGCTTGAGCGGCGACTTAGCATACTTACGGGCGTGCTATAGATACGCGCCTAGGTTGATGGCCGTGGCGTCGGTCTGGCTGCTTGCCTGGGTGCTGGCGCGTTCCAGCAGGAACGGCCGCACGAGTTCTTGGCGGTTGATGTCCTCGATGGCCGTGACCGCGGTGACGGTGCGCGCGGCAGAGCTGACGTGGATATGCTTGGTCTTTGTCGGGACCTTGTTCTCGATTTGCTCCATGAGCAATTGAACGCCCTTGCGGCCAATCTCGTAGCCCGGGGGCGCTACCGTAGTGAGCGGGACCGATCCGCTCCAAGCGAGCGGGTTGCCATCGCAGCCTGCTACGCGTACTTGCCCGGGGACAGAGATGCCCTTGTCGACCAGTGCCGAAACGACGCCCGAGGCCAACACGTCGGTCAGGCCGACGACAAAATCGGGACGTTCGTCCGCGGGGCGCTCGGCGATTTGGGCACCGATGCCGTAGCCGTCGGCAGCGGTATTCCATTCGCCGGCGTCGATGACTTCGATCTTGATATCGGGGTGCAGGGCGAGCGCCTTATGAATGCCAAGGACGCGCAGGGTGAGTTGCATAAATGCTGCTCTACCTACAACGGTGATATGGCGTGCACCGCGGGCGATGGCAAGTTCGGCAATGATGCGACCCTGGGCCTCATTGTCGGCCGCTACGTAGTAGCCGGGCTCGGAGCAATGGATGTCCAGATGGACGATCGGCACGGGCATTTTAGTCATGGCGGGGTGCCAGTCGGGGGATGCCATGGGCTGAACCATGACGCCGGACATCTGGGTGCCCATAAAGTAGCGCAGGTAATGGTCCTCGAGAATATCGTCGTTATCGGCGTTGGCGATGAGCAAGTCGTAGCCGTGCTTGCGGGCCTCGTTGTGGGCGCCGCTGGCGATTTGGAGCGAAAAGCCGTGATCGAGACGGGGGAGCACCAGGCCAAAGGACTTGGTGGCGCCGCCCGCGAGCTGACGGGCGCTTTGGTTGGGCAGGTAGCCAAGGCGATTGATGGTCTCGTTGATGAGCTTGAGGGTCTCGGGGCGCAGCTTTTCGGGGTGGTTGAGCGCGTTGGAAACTGTGCCCAACGAAACCCCGGCCTCGCGCGCGACGTCGCTGATTTTTACCTTTGCCATAGCGGCCCCTTTGATGCGTTTCAAGTACAAGCCAGATTGTAGCATCGCCTGCCCCTGGGGTGTCAAAGTCCACCATGTTGAAAACCGCCACAAAGGTGCCTGTCCCCTTCGTGGCGGTGGGGTGCGCCTGTTGCCGTTAATACGGCAATCCTTCTGGTCAGCGCGGAATGCGCGCGAGGATACACTGTGCCCCACTCAAATGACACTGCGAAAATGGGGAGGGCATATGGCCGCCGCAAAGGACTACCAGAGCTATCTTAAGAACAAGTGCATCGTCGGTTACGGCATCGTCAACGGCGTCGTCAACGCACTTATCTTTATGGGCATGCACGCGGGGGACGCCGATATTACCTTTGCCGCCGGTAAGGTTGTCGAGGAGATTGCGCTGACGGGTGCCCTGCTCGGTCTCATCTTGACATGGTGCGTGGTGCCGCTGACCAAGATGGACTTCAACAAGGGTGTTTACCTTGGTAATTCCGAAGGCTATGGTTGGCTGGCAAAGCTGCCCAAAAAGTCGATTCCCCTGTCGATCGTCGTCGGCATCATCGCTCTCGTAGTTGCCACGCCCCTTGCATGGCTTTGCACTTTTGTGCTCCCGCTGCCGCTTTCGCGCACGGGCATGATGATCTTTAAGGGCGTTATGTGCGCTGTTGCCGGCTGTGTGAGCGGCTACGCCGTCATCGGTGCCACCACCGCGGGTGTCGACGCTGGGGAAGTCGCCGCGACTGCCTAGGATTTTCCAACAATCAAACTGTCTCTTCAAAACGGTCGGCCCGAGCAAAGGGGTCGGCCGTTTTGCTTGACACGAGAAAAAGCAGATGCCCTTTAGGCCCGCCGTCAGAATTGCCGTATCTACGGCAATGGCTCTGATGCCGTCCGTATTGCGCTTCAGCCTATATTTGCCTCGACAAGACGCGCGGGCTCAAAGGGGTTCAATGCCCGCGTGAAACGGAAAAGAAAGGAACCAACACATGGCTAAAGCTAAAGCTGTGGCAGAGGAGAAGGGTGCCGAGAAGTTCATGCTTCTCCCCGTTCTCGTTCTGATCCTGGCCCAGATGGGCACTTCGGGCGATAACGGCGCCCTTTCGCTCGCCGCAACCGCCCTGACGCAGGACCTCGGCGCCACCACCGCCGACATCCAGCTCGCCAACATGGTCTACTCCCTCATGGCCGGCGCCTTTATGATCGCCGGTGGCATGATGGGCACCATCATCGGCTGGAAGAAGAACTTCCGCATGGGCGCTCTGCTGTGCGCCGCCGGCGAGGTCGTCCTTGCCGTTTCCCCCAACATGACCGTCTTCATTTGGGGCGGCCGTACCCTCGTGGGCTTCGGCGCGTCGTTCATGATTCCCTCGGTTCTGGGCCTCGTTCCCAAGATCTATCACGGTAAGAACCGCGTGCTTGCCTTTGGCTGCATAGGCGCCGCCTCCGGCCTTTCCGCCCTGCTGCCGCTGCTGCTTTCGATCGTGCTCATGGCCGCCGGCATGCGCGTGACGTTCTTCGTCCTCGCCGCCTACTTTGTACTCGTGTTCCTGCTGTCCTTCAAGCTGCCCGAGATCGAGCAGTCCGATGAGAAGCTCAAGTTCGATGGCGTTGGCGTTGCCCTTGCCGCAACCGGCCTGTTCCTGTTCCTGGTCGGCGTGTCCCGCATCTCCGCTTGGGGCCTCGTCGAGCCCTTCCCGGCATGCCCCTTCACCATCGCCGGTATCTCCCCCTGCCTGCCCATGGCCGTCCTGGGCGTGATCATCCTCATCGTTATGATCAACGTCGAGAAGAAGGTCGAGGAGAAGAACGGCTTTGCCCTGCTGCCCCAGTCCTTCCTTAAGACCCCGCAGGTCCTCGCCGGTCTCGCCGCCTCCGCCATCACGTTCTTCTTCATGGGTGTTCAGTCCATTCTGATGGCCCCCTACCTGCAGCTCGTTGCTGGCTGGTCTCCGGCTATCGTTGGCGTGCTCTCCATCGTCGTTGGCGTTCCGACCTTCGCCTTCTCCATCGGTATCCCCAAGTTCATGCCGAAGGCTAACCCGCGTCGCGTCATCCAGGTCGGCTATCTCACCCTTGCCGCCGCCCTGATCATCATGGCGTTCTCCGTTACGCTCGACGCTGCTTCCATGCCGGGCATTCTCATTGGCTGCGTTGTTGCCAGCTCGGGCGCCGGTATCGTTTCCGCCCAGGCCAACAACGTTGTCGCCCTTGCCGTGAACGAGCGCGACGCTTCCCAGTCCGGCGGCATTCAGACCACCATGCGTAACGTTGGCCAGGCCATCGGCATTGCCCTGCTGGGTGCCGTGCTGCTCTTTGGTATCACCAACTCCGTGAAGGATGCAGCCGCTAACGATTCCCGCATTTCCGAGTCCACCGTCGCCGCTATTTCCGAGCGCAATATCGACCTTGTCTCCGATGAGAACTTCCGCGCTTCTATTGAGGACATCGATATGAGCGATGAGGAGCGCGACGCCCTGGTCGAGATCAATGCCCAGTCCCGCTTCAACTCCACGCGTTTCGCTTACTACGTGGGCGCTGCCATCATCGTGCTTGGCCTGGCCACCACCCCTGCTATCAAGAAGTTCTCCAAAGAGGAGGAGTAGGTCATGAAGAAGCTGTACTTTAACGGCGACTTTGTTCCCATGACCGGCGAGGACGAGACTTTTGGGGCCCTGCTGGTTGCAGACGACGGCACCATCGCGTTTACCGGCTCGCTCGAGGAGGCTCGCGCTCAGGCAGAGGATGCCGAGGAGATTGACCTCAACGGCGCCTGCCTTATGCCCGGTCTGATTGACCCCCACAGCCACATCTCTGGCTGCACGCAGTACATCGTGGCTGCCGACCTTAACGGCGCGGCGGATTTCGATGAGATCGTCGAGCGTCTGGCTGCCTTTGCCGAGCAGCGCGGCATTGGCGAGGACGGCGTGATCATGGGTGTTTCCTACGACCAGAATTCCCTGGCCGAGCATGAGCACCCTAACCGTCACGTGCTCGACCGCGTGAGCGAGACCATTCCGGTTATCGCCGTCCACGCTTCGAGCCACATGGTTGTTGCCAACACCAAGCTGTTGGAGCTTGCCGGCATTGCCGCCGAGACTCCCGATCCCGAGGGCGCTCGCTACGGTCGCGAGGCCGACGGCACGCCGGACGGTTACTGCGAGGAGCCGGGCGCTATGTGGCCGGTCTTTGCCGTGATTCAGCCGCGTCAGAAGATGGATATGGACGTCATGATCGGCGAGATGCAGGACATCTACCTGGAAAACGGCATCACCACCTGCCAGGAGGGTGCTACCACCGCCGACTTCGCAGCGCTGTTCTGCGGCCTTGCGAACAAGGGTCTGCTCAAGATGGACGTCGTGAGCTATCCCATGTACGGCGAGGATGTCGACAAAATCTTGGCCGACCACGAGCCTTTTGTCTCGCAGGACTACACCGGTCACTTCCGCATCGGCGGCCTCAAGATGTTCTTCGACGGTTCTCCCCAGGGTCGTACGGCGTGGATGACCGAGCCCTACACTCCCGGCGATGAGGGCGAGGGTTACTGCGGTTATGGCACCATGACCGACAAGGCCGCTTATGACTTTATGCGCAAGGCCATCGACGGCGATCATCAGCTGCTCGCCCATACCAATGGCGATGCGGCTGCCGACCAGTACCTGCGCGTGTACAAGCGCGCGCTGGAGGATTCGCCTAATCCCGATAAAGCGAGCCTGCGCCCGGTCATGATCCACTGCCAGACTGCCCGTCGCGATCAGTACGAGCAGATGGCCGAGATCAACATGATTCCGTCGATTTTCGCCAGCCATATCTGGTACTGGGCCGACGTGCATCTTAAGAACTTCGGTCCCGTGCGCGGCGGTCGCGTGTCTGCCTGCCATGACGCTCTGGAGTGCGGCCTGCCGTTTACCTTCCACACCGACACGCCGGTGCTGCGCCCCAATTTCTTTGAGGCTGTGTGGTGCGCTGCCAAGCGCGTCACTAAGGGCGGCGCTCAGCTGGACGAGGATCAGAAGATCAGCGTGTACGAGGGTCTGAAGGCCATCACGGTCAACGGCGCTTTCCAGTATGGCGAGCTCGACCGTAAGGGCACGCTCGAGGCCGGCAAGCTGGCCGACTTCTGCATTGTCGAGAAGAACCCGCTCAAGATCGAGCTCGACGAGGTGCGCAACCTGCGCGTTCTCGAGACGATCAAAGAGGGCGAGACTGTCTGGACGCGCAAATAGCTTTGTCATGGCATAGGCCATAGACGCTAAATAGAACCCGTGGCTGCAGGGGCGGCCACGGGTTCTTTGCGCTTAAGCGTATTTGAAGGCTTGCATGGGCACGCGCGATGGGCGCCCACGCCGTCTACCGTTTGAGACCGGCCTCGGATGCGAGCTTGCGGAAGCGCTGTGTGGCCGGAGTGAGGACGCGCTCATCGCTTGGGGCGACGCAGAGCACCAGGATGTGTTGCAGGCGGTCGCCGGTAAAGCCGACTCGTGTTTCCACGCGGTAATGCACGGCCCCGGTTTGAGCGACATCTTGGGAACATACGGTCAGCAAGAGCCAAGGTCCGTGCGTGAACGACAGCATCTCGAAGGTGTTCGAGAAGCCGGAGAGCGTGCCACGCCAGAGGCCGTCTTCGACAAGTGCAGCGTGAAGGGTGCGCGTGAGCATGCGCGCGTGCGAAATATCGAGCTCGCGCTCGGGAAGACCGCCGGCAAGCGGGGCGTCGTCGAGTGCGTGAGGGCATCCAAGCTTCATGAGCAGCAGCTCGATGCGGCTGCGATCGGCGTCATCGATGGCATTGCTCAGCACGCAGAGTGGAAGCGTCGTCTTGATGGGGTCGAATGAGACCAGGAAGTCGAGGCTGCTGTGCTTGGGGTCTGATTCAATCTCGGCGACTTCTGTTTCGGTCAGCACACGCGCGACCCGCATGCAGGGAATGAGCCGCTCAAGTCGATCGCGCGCATAGAAGACCTGCTCAATGCCGCAGTTGACCACGAGTCCGACGCGCCATTGATCGTGCGAGGACAGGCCGTCCATATACGAGAGCAATAGCATCGCCAGGCGCGTCACGTCGGTCTGGTATAGATTCAGCCCAGATAGGCCGGCCGCGTCGCGCAGCACCTCGGACAGGCGCATAAACGAGGCCATGTTTTCGTATCGCACCGTCCAGGTGTTTTCCTGGGGCAGTGAGATGGCGCGTTCATAGCGCATGTGGGTTTGTCCGGCTTCGATGAGCGCGGCGCAGGGCTTTTCAAGATGAAGCGGCGGTCGCGTGCCAAAGCGTTCGCTGAGAGCGCAGAATAACTCCTCGGTGAGGCGCGCCGCCTCGGGTGTGGGCTGATATGTGCGCTGGAACTCGGGCGTCCATCGGCGCGTGGAGACCGTAAAGAGGTCGCGGATGATGTCGCGCTCGTTGGCGGAGACCTCGATGCCAAAGTGCTGCTCAATGCGGTTGGCGACGTCGTCGTACACAACGGGAATCGCCGAGGTGTAACCACCGACCTCTTTGCCCTTAAGAATGCGCAGGACCATAATCTGCAGGTAGACGGCAAGCTGGTGGCGGGCGTTGTTGGTATAGAGCGTTCGGCTTTCGCGCTCGACGTATGCGATGAGGTCGTTGAAGAACTGTTCGTTGCCGCCAAAGAGCTGCGGCTCGATGCGGCGCTTCATGGCGGTCGACGCAAGCTCAAATAGATAGTAGACGACAAAGAAGCGGATGTATTCCTCGGGACCCTCGACGGTGATGCGACGGCCGCGTACGATCTGGGCTCCAAACGGCGTCATGAGCTCGTTCCACGTGCGTAGGTCGTCTTGGGCTTGTTGCTTGTTGGTGAGAATGGCCCGCGCGAGCGATTCGGTGGTGTATTGATGCCGATAATCACAGGTGAGCAGCAGCATGCCGCGATAGAAACGATCGAGGCCGGCATCCATGGATAGCGAGCGCTCTTTGATAATGTCAGAGACTTGGCTACGCTGGGCGCTGTCACCGTCGATGCGGATGCCGTTACCTCGTTTGGAGACGATGGCCGCCTGAATGCCCATTTCGACAAGAAAGGCATTGGCGGCGCGCATGTCGTTGCGAACGGTGCGCTCTGAGCAAGCGAGGGCGTCGGAGACATCGACTGTAGGGGTGTATCCTGCCTGTGCGAGCAGGATTTTAAGCAGCTTTGCCTGGCGCTGGTTGATGCTCATGGGACCCCCTAGTGTCACGAGAAGGCTCGATTTGCCGTATATCTGGAAAAGAGCGTGGCACCTGTCATGATACGCATTTTTTATGATGAATAGGGGAGGGTTGGTCTTAAATCCTTGCCACATATACGGAATGAAAAAGCGGATGGTGATGTGCATGGATCGCACGGTATCGAACTCGGGAATGGACCCCGTGGCGCCTTCTCGTTTGGCGCGGCTGGCGCCGTTGATTGTGCTGGCGTGCGCCCAGGTGGGTACCTCCGCCGACAACGGGGCGTTTTCGGTCGCCATGGCCGAGATGATGCACGTGTTTGGCTGCCCGCTCTCTGACGTGCAGATGGCCAGTACGGTTTATTCGCTTATGGCGGGAACCTTTATGCTTGCGAGCGGCCTGCTCGGCATGGTCATCGGATGGTGCAGGAACTTCCGCGCCGGGTTGGTGCTTGCAGTAGCGGGTGAGCTTCTGTGTGCGTTGTCGCCGAGCATTGAGCTGCTTATTTGGGGCGGCCGTTTGATGGTTGGTCTGGGTGCAAGCCTCATTATCCCTTCGGTACTCGGCATGGTGTCCATGCTGTACGAGGGGGAGGAGCGCAAGCAGGCGTACGGTGTTATCGCTGCGTCCGCGGCGCTTGCGACGATTATTCCCATCGCGCTGGGTATTCTCGTCGATGTCGCGGGTTTTCGCGTGACCTTTGGCGTGCTTGCTGTCTATTTTGTGGCCCTGCTCGTTGCGAGCGCGAAGCTGCCGACGGGTGGCGGGCTGCACGCAGGCAAGTTTGACGCGCCGGGTGCAGTTATTGCCTCTCTGGGATTGTTCGCCGTTATGTGCGGCCTTTCTCGCATCTCGACCTGGGGCGTGTTTGCCCCCTTGCCGCAGGCGCCCTTTACGGTTGCGGGCATCTCTCCTGCGCTTCCTATCGTTGGCGTCGGCATACTGTTGCTGGTGATTTTGATTCCGGTCGAGCGTTGGATGGAGCAGACGCACGGCATAGCGATCTTGCCCTCGAGCTTTGTGCGCAACGCCACCGTTCGCGCCGGCGTTGTCGCCATTGCCCTGCCGTTTTTCTATATGGGCGCCCAGGGTCTGGTCGGAACTTCATACTATCAGCTCGTGATCGGCCTCGGCGGCATGCAGACGGCGCTTTTGGGCATCATCTCGGGTGTCCCCATGTTGGTTCTTGCGATGTTTGTGCCGCGCAAGTTTCCGCAGCTTAAGCCTTGGTCTGTGGTGCGCGTGGGCTATGTTTTTATGGCCGCTGCCTGTGTGAGCATGGCGTTTGGTGTGCGCGCGGCCGAGCTTACGCCCATTATGGTGGTCGGTACGCTCTTTGGCGGCGTCGGCGTCGGCTTGGTCAACTCGCAGGCCAACAACATTGTTGCCTCGGCCGTGCCGCCGAGCGATGCCCAACAGTCGGGCGGCATTCAGGGCGCGGCGCGAAACCTCGGCCTTGCGCTGGGCTCTGCAGCTATGGGGTCGGTTCTGCTCATTGCCGTCAACACCGGCCTCGATGCGCGCATCGAGGCGAGCGGCACGGTCGGCACGCAAGACAAGGCGGCGCTCGAAGAGGTTGTCTACACCTTTGAAAGCGACGCGGCATTTACGGCGCGCTTGGAATCCATGGGCGTTGCGCCCGAGTCGCAAGGAGAGCTGCTGACGGATAATGCCGAGGTCCGCGCAAATTCTGCAGCCACCGCTTTCTACGTGGTGGCCGGCCTCGCTGTTGCGGCGCTCGCAACAACCTTCCCCAAACAGACCGCATAGACGAAAACCTGCCAATTAGGGACAGGTTTATTTTGGCAGGTTTTATCTGGGGAAACGATGCTGCCGGGCCAAACCACCACGAAGGCACCTGTCCCCTTCGTGGTGGTTTGGTCTGCCCGGGTCTTCAATTGTCTCGGTCTGTAACATCTGGGCGGCAAAACCGGCTCTACCTGTTACAGATCGAGACATAGTGCGGGGGCCGAACCGCAATGTCTCGATCTGTAACGCTAAGCCGGCTTATTGCGGCTCAGATGTTACAGATCGAGATTTTTCGCCGGGACAGAGCGCCGCCCCGGTCCAAATCACCACAAAGGCGCCTGTCCCCATTGCGGTGGTTTGGACCGGCTGGACGTGTGTGCATCGGGTGGTATCTAAGTTGAGATACCACTTCTGGTATATCAGCTTGCGCTTGCGTGAGTACAATACTCGAACGTTGTACGTCTCAGCGCCCCTTGTGCGTGGACGTCTTGCAGTCACGCGAACGAAGGGATTTATCTTATGTGCGGAATCGTCGGCTACACCGGCTCTGATATTGCAAAGAACATCCTGGTTACGGGCCTCAAGCGTATGGAGTATCGCGGCTATGACTCCTCGGGCGTCGCGCTCGAGGTGGGCGAGGGCGCCGCGGCGCACCTCGACGTCATTCGCCGCGTGGGCAAGGTTGCGGGCCTGGAGAGCGAGCTTTCCAACATCGACAGCGACGCTACCTGCGGTATCGGCCACACCCGTTGGGCCACCCACGGCAAGCCCTCCGTCGTTAACGCTCACCCCCACACCAGCTGCGACGGTCGTATCGCCATCGTCCACAACGGCATCATCGAGAACTTCGCCGAGCTGCGCGAAGAGCTGGAGGGCCGCGGCCACCACTTTAAGAGCGAGACCGATACCGAGGTCTTCGCGCATCTGATCGAAGAGGCTTATGCCGAGACGCACGACCTGATGGCCTCCGTGCGCGAGGCTTGCACCCACGTGGTCGGTGCCTATGGTCTGGCCGCCGTGTGCGCTGACGAGCCCGGCGTGATCGCCGTGGCCCGCAAGGATTCCCCGATCGTAGTCGGCGTGGGCGAAACCGGCTCCTATGTTGCTTCCGATGTCATCGCGCTCATCGACGCCACCCGCGATGTCGTGGTGCTCGAGGACGGTCAGTTTGCCAAGCTCACGCCCGCAGGCGTCGAGTACACCGACGAGGCCGGCAACGTTATCGAGCCCAAGGTCACCCATATCGACTGGGACCTGGACATGGCAGAAAAGGGCGGTTATCCCGACTTTATGCTCAAGGAAATCCACGAGCAGCCGCGCGTCGTGCGTGACACGCTGGTCGGTCGTATGACGCCGGCCGGCGAGCTCGACATCGACGAGCTGGGCCTTTCGCTCGAGGAACTCAACGACATCGATCGCGTCTACGTGATCGCTTGCGGAACCAGCTATCACGCTGGCCTCATTGCCAAGAATCTCATTGAGGGCTGGGCTCGCATCCCCACCGAGGTGGAGGCGGCCAGCGAGTTCCGTTATCGCAACCCCATCATTACGCCGACGACGCTTGTCGTTGCCGTGTCCCAGTCGGGCGAGACGGCCGATACCCTTGCCGCCATTCGCGACGCGCGCATCAAGGGTGCCAAGGTCTTCGGCATCACCAACGTGGTGGGCAGCCCCGTGGCGCGTGAGAGCGACGGCGTCATCTACACCAAGGCCAACAAGGAGATCGCGGTCGCCTCGACCAAGAGCTTCATCGGCCAGGTCGTGAGCCTGACGCTGCTGGCTCTGCTGCTAGCGCAGGTCAAGTACCGCCTGACCACCAAGCAGGCGCGCATGCTGTTCCGCGAGCTTTCCGATACGGCCGAGCAGATCCAGTGGATTTTAGATACCCAGACCGAGGCCGTTCATGAGGCCGCCCTGCTGTGCAAGGACGCGCAGTCCGCACTGTTTGTGGGTCGCGGCATGGGTGCCGCTATTTCCTACGAGGGTGCGCTCAAGCTCAAGGAGGTCAGCTACCTGCACGCCGAGGCCTACGCCGCCGGTGAGATGAAGCACGGCCCCATCGCCCTGATCGACCCGGGCTTCCCCGTCATCGCCGTGGCCACCAAGAGCGCCACCTACGACAAGACTGTGTCGAACCTTATGGAGTGCAAGGCGCGCGGCGCCAAGGTCATCGTCGTTGCCACCGAGGGCGACGAGGAGATCAACAAGATTGCCGACTGCATCATCCGCGTGCCGGCAGTCCGCGACGTGTTCAGCCCCATCACGGCGAGCGTCCCGCTGCAGCTGCTCGCCCGTGAGGTGGCCATCCTGCGCGGCTGCGACGTTGACCAACCTCGCAACCTGGCGAAAAGCGTTACTGTCGAGTAATCGAGTTCCGTCATCCTAACAACTAAGGCCCGGCTCCGCATCATCAGACGGAGCCGGGCCTTGTTTCATTTGACCAGATAAAACCTGCCAAAATGAACCTGTCCCTTTTTGGCAGGTTAGCGGAGCTTGCTGGTCTCGAAGTACTCGGGGAACTGGTCCAGAACCTCGGTTTGGTTGCGGAACATCATATGCAGGTGCTTGCTGACCAAAAAGCTCGCTTCGATGGGGTCGCGACCGGCGATAGCGCGGCGAATTTGCTTGTGCTCGTTCACGATGTCCTGATTGTCGAGAACCTGCGTGGCAGCGCGCAGCCAGCGGAAGCGCTCCAGGTCGGCATTGGTCTCTTCGAGCCACGACCACACGGTGCTGCGACATGCGATGCTAAAAATCATGTGATGCATGAGGTTGTCGCTCAAAAAGAAGCCGATGCGATCCTCTTCGGCCATGGCCTTTTCCTGCAGCGCGATGGCGCGGTCGAGCTGCTCGATGCCGGCCGACGTGGCGCGCGCACAGCATTCCACGATCACCTGCTTTTCCAGATGTTCGCGGATGTAACAGGCACTCTCGGCAAGGGTGAGGTTGATGGGTGAGACGTAGGTGCCGCTCTGGGGCACGGTGCGCACCAGGCCTTCCTGCGCCAAGCGAACCAAAGCCTCGCGCACGGGCGTGCGACCCATATCCAGGTCGTCGCAAAGTTGCTTGACGCCCAGCTTTTCGCCCGGCTTGTAGTCCAGGTAGACGATTTTGCGTCGAATGGTGTGGTAGGACTGGTCCTGTAGGCTCGTTTCCTGCTCGCCGACGTGCATCGATTCTTCCATAGCGCCTCGCAACTGTTCTATCAAACTCATATGTCAGTTGTTAATTATGCCGCGAATCAGCTCTCCGCGGTGGGTAATTCGGCTGTTGCCTGAGAACTATTGCGGCATCTTAGTCTGTGTTTGCGCTAGGCTGCGCTCAATGTTGCCGTATCATAAGCCGTCGCAAACGTGAAATAGAAAGAAGGAATCCCATATGCAACTGGCAAATATCGTACGCGAGCGCTGGAAAGGCGTCTTGTTCTGCCTGATCATCGCCATTCCCGCGACGTTGCTCGGCAAACAAATTGAGGTGGTCGGCGGTCCGGTATTTGCCATCCTCTTTGGCATGGTCCTGGCGCTCGTCTTTCCCAAGAATCGTCGCGAACAGCTCGCCGCCGGCGTTACCTATACGTCCAAAAAAGTCTTGCAGTACGCGGTTATCCTGCTTGGCTTTGGCATGAACCTCTCCCAGATCCTGTCCAAGGGCGCCCAGTCGCTGCCCATTATCGTGGCGACAATCTCGACCTCGCTTGTCATCGCCTTTGTGCTCTGCCGCGTTATGAATGTGCCGGGTAAGATCGCGACGCTTGTGGGTGTGGGTTCGTCGATTTGCGGCGGTTCTGCTATCGCCGCGACCGCACCCGTCATCGATGCCGACGATCGCGAGATTGCCCAGGCCATTTCGGTCATCTTCCTGTTTAACGTTATCGCGGCGCTCGTGTTTCCAACGCTCGGCGGCATGCTCGGGCTGACCAACGAGGGCTTTGGCCTGTTTGCCGGCACCGCCATCAACGACACCTCGTCCGTAACGGCTGCGGCGAGCGCCTGGGACAGCATGCATCCCGGCGCCAATGTGCTCGAGAGCGCCACGGTGGTCAAGCTCACCAGGACGCTGGCCATTATTCCCATCACGTTGGTCCTCGCATGCTGGCAGATGCATCTGGCGCGTAAGGCCGGCGGCGACGCCAAAAGCACGTTCTCCCTCAAACGCGCGTTTCCCATGTTTGTGCTGTTCTTTGTGCTGGCGAGCGTGATCACTACGGTGTTTCAGCTTCCCGCGTCCTTTACGGCGCCCATCAAGGAGCTGTCGAAGTTCTTTATTGTGATGGCCATGGCGGCTATTGGTTTTAATACCGATATCGTCGAGCTGGTCAAAAAGGGCGGCAAGCCCATCGCATTGGGCTTTTGCTGCTGGATTGGCATCGCGTGCATGAGTTTGGGAATGCAACACGTACTGGGAATCTGGTAGAGAAGTAGCTTATTCGCGTGCTGGTTGCTGGTGAGCGCATCCTCGCGGTGGAGCGATAGGAGCTCTTGCGGGTATGGCTTGTCCGCAGGTTTATAAGTCCCGAAGAGCTCTTATCGCCCCGCCAGGATGGCGATGCGGGGCAACATCTATACTCGCAGGACGGCGCTTTCTGCCCTATAGTGTTTGGTGAGCAATATCGTTCAATTTTGAAACACTCGGTCGTGTGACCATCGGCGGTTGCACGTCGCTGCGGACAGGGGCAAATCATGGATAGCGATGCCAAGCTGAACATCTTGACTGGGGCCCTGGCTGCTGCCGGGGCCTCGGCATTGGCAATCGATGCGCGTGGGGACGTCGCGATCTCGACCGTGAATGACACGGCGCTTGAGCGGGATGTGGCGGCTTTTGTTGCCGAACGCCTCGACCGTATAGGAGACGGTGCGCGCCTTGTTATGGGGCGTGCGGGTACGCGCCTGAGCCTGACCGTTCGCCCCACCGAAAAAGAGGGCGGGGGCCTTTGGGTCGTCGTGGTCCGCGAGGTGCGCGGCGCCGCGGCGCATGCGGGCATCGAGTGGCTCAACGCCGACGAAGTTGAGGCCCGCTACGAATCGAGTGCGTACGGCATCGTTGAGGGGGCGGCCTCGGTGGCTGCGCCGGTTGCCGAGAGCTATGCGCGCGGCGTGCCCCTTATGCTCGAGGGCGAGCTTGGCGCGGGTCAGGTCGAGATTGCCAAGCGCCTCTATCTGGCTGGCCCTTTTGTCGATCAACCCTTTGTTTCCGTCGCGCTCGATGAACTCACCGATCGCGGTTGGCGCCATGTGCTCAAAAGCTCCGAATCGCCGCTGTTCCAAACGGGGCTGACACTTTGCATTGAGGGCTGGAATGCGGTTGGCCCCCAGCGCCTCCGCGAGCTCGTTTCCACGATGGCCGACACCGCGTTGGCGACGCGCTGCCATGTGGTGCTGACGGCGAATGACATGCCGGGCGGCAGCGAAAGTGATCAAGCCGCCTTTGTGACCGAGCGCTTCGCCTGTGCGGTGAGCGTGGCGCCGGCAATCGCCGAGCAGGGAGCCGCGTCGACGAAGGTCGCGCGCTATTTGGAATATCTCGCTGATGCATTTGGGACGGCAGCGCCCACGCTGTCTGCCGCGGCGACGAAGACGCTCGATGCTTACCGCTGGCCGCGCAATTATCTGCAGCTCCGCGAGGTCTCGGAACGACTGTATATATTGGTGGGGGCGGGCACGGTGGGCCGCGCTGTGGCGGAGGAAGTGCTCGCCCAAGAGGACGTGATTAAGACCGCAACCTTTGGCGCCCCGACGCTCGAAAGTGACCTGTATATCCTGCGACCGCTGGCCGATACCGAGCGAGATATCGCGCATCTGGTTGTAGATCATCTCCACGGCAACCGGACTCGTGCGGCAGAGGTGCTGGGTATAAGCCGTACAACGCTGTGGCGCTTGCTGAAGGACGATGACCGTTGAGCGAGGCGCCCGTGACCGCGCGCGACGCGTGTGCTACAGTCCAAAGCGTTATTGTTTCGATTTGGTTACGGCGTGCGAGGGCATATGGCTGAGACTTCAAAACCGAGCCGCAGAAGGCGGAGTGCCGCGCCGGTCAACCGACGCACAACATCGGTGACGTGGGGTAAACACGCCTCGGGGTTTGATGGCTCGTTCAGGCGCACTAAATACGGCTATCCTTCGGCAAGCGCCCGCTTGGCAATGCAGGCAGAGTCCTCGCTGTGGGGCCGCAAACGCGTGGTGGGCTCAAAGCTCAAGCACGACGGCACGCTTGGTTACATCAGTCGCGGGGCGGCTCGCCGCAGCGGGCTCAACCCGGCTGGTTGGCATCGTTATGTGCCGATCGTGGCCGTCGTTGCAGTGATCGTCATCGCACTCGCCGCGCTCGGCTACGCCGGCGGTGGCGCCAACTTGGACGCAGTGTTTAAATCGCCCGAGCTCGCGCATGCAGGCACAGAAGTTGTCGAGGGCGCTCAGACCCAGACGGGCGTCGCACCCCAGCGCGGCATCGTTGCGGCGGCCTCCACCATCGCCGATGCTCAAAAGGACGAAGACAAGCAAGGCGACGACGCCGAAACGGCCCAAGCAAATGAAACGGCAACAACTCCATCGGCGGGATAAGTTGCGAGTGGGGCAGCTAAAATAGCCCCGTCCCAAATTAGCCACCCCCGCTGACGCTCCTGGGTTACCTTACGTAGATGATGTTGTCGCGGCGCGGTTTTGCCTCGGGTAGCGTGTCCTCGGCGTAGCCAAGAATGCAGTTACCGACACCGCGCAGGCTGCCGTCGGCGGGCAGGCCCCAGCTGGCCAGCAGCTCCAGGCCCTCGGGCGAGTCAAAGACCTCATGCGCGCGGTGAATCCAGCACGAATCGACACCCAGTGCATAGGCGGCGTTGAGCAAGTTGCCCATGGCGAGCGAGCCGTCTTCCAGATGTGTGGGCACGCTGCGGTCAACCAGCACCGCCACAACGGTCTTGGCGCCATAGAAGGGGTCGCTGTTGCTGCCCATGACCTGGGCGTTGAGCCGTGAGAGACGCTCGACGGTCGCGGGGTCGGTGACGGCGACAAACGTCACCGGCTGGCGGCCCATGCCGCTCGGTGCATATTGGCCGGCTTCGATAATACGTGCAAGCTTTTCAGCCTCGACGGGACGATTGCTGTATTTGCGGCAGCTGCGGCGGTGAATGAGTGCTTCGATAGTCTCCATGGTGTCTCCTTGCGGTGGCGTTGCAGATGCCCCGTTCATACCCGTCGGGCTCAAACGATAGATGGTCAATTGCCCGGCCAAAAGGATAGATTCCAATTGGCAAAGTAGGTTTGCATAAAAGTACCTTCAGAATGTGACAAACCAATGGGATGGTTAAACGTTTTATCCCGTCTACCCTGCGGTTTTTTACCACTTGCCTAAATGACGAACGCATAACCTCTGATAAAGGTTTTACTAAAGGAGTACCAACGTTTATCAATGCGCCGTGGTGGCGCCGGGCCAGGAGGTAACATCATGTTCCAGGCTGGAGATGTCGTCGAGACCGATTTCGAAGGATTTCTGAAGCTGCTGCGTTCCAAGACGCGCGCTTTCGTGTCGATCAACGATCACGAGTACTACATCACGCACACCGATGGCTATTGGCGTGTTCAGGATTGCGAGGCCCTCAACGACAAGGGCCACTTTACTGACTGCTCCGAGCTGGTCAACACGGTCTGCGAGGTCGTCGAGCTGCCGTGGATTGCCGGCAAGAGCCTGCATGACAGCTTCTCGGGCGCTACGGTCTATGAGGCCGTCGCCGCCTAACAGGCAATAAAACTCGATTTTCACGTGACCGCTGGCGCCGCCCCCGCGCCGGCGGTCTTTTTCTGCCGATAGACCATAAAAATGCACACATTTGCGGAGAGCCTGTTGACGATAGTCAAAAATCGGACTAATCTAGAGACACAAAATTGGTCAAAAATCGGACAATTGAATGGTGGGATAGATGAATAGTGCGGTTACGCTGGTCGACTTCGATCGGTTGCTCAATGGACTCGACCATATCTATTCGGAGTTCTCGCGCGCCTGCGGTCTTTCGGACTGCGCTTACTGGATGCTCGTCGATACCAGCACGGCGGGCGGCAGTATTGCCGTAAGCCGTCTGACAAGCGAATGGTTCTACAGCAAGCAGACCATCAACTCGGCAATTAAAACCTTGACGGCGCGGGGCTTCGCAACGTTGGGGTTTGCCGAAGGCAGCCGTAAGAACAAAGTTGTGAGCCTGACCGAAGAGGGCAGGCGATTTGCCGAGCGTTATGCGCTGCCGGCACTCAAGGCCGAGCAGCGAGCCTTTGGCGCGCTTGAGCCGTGTGAGCAGCGCGAGATTATGCGCTTGATCGGCAAATTCTCTCAGGTGCTCGGCGAGGAGTGCGAGACATTTAAGCAGCATATCGCTGCCGAGAGCCAAGCCGAGAATCAAGGTGAGGGGGAGTCGTGCGACTGCTAATGAGGTTTTTGAAGCCCTATCGAGGGCTTGTCGCAGTGACGCTGCTGGTGCTGCTGGTGGATAACGTCGGTACGCTGCTGGTTCCCACGATGCTGGCGAACATGGTCAACACCGGTATTACCACGGGCGATGTCGACTACATTTTACGCAACGGCCTATACATGTTTATCGCGACCAGCATGGCTAGCGGCGGCACGGTGCTGGGCTGCTATCTTTCGGCGCGCCTGGCCGCCAACGTGGCTTGCGATATCCGCAATGCCGTGTACGACAAATCGCTCGAGCTCGCGGCCAGCGATTTTGAGCGCTTTGGCACCGGATCGATGATCACGCGCTCGCTCAACGACATCAACGTGATTCAGCAGGCGATTCTGCAGACGATTCAGCTGGTGCTGCCGGTGCCGTTCCTGGCGGTGGCGGGCATCATCTTCGCCTGGTTTATCGATCCTGCCATGGGCACGCTTCTGGGCGTAGTCGTTGCAATTGTGCTGGTGACGGCGGTCTTTACGGTTGCCAACGCGGCTCCGATCTTTATGCGCTTGCAGAGCTTTATCGACCGCATGAACGTGGTGCTGCGCGAAAACATCGTGGGCGTGCGCGTCATCCGTGCTTTCAATAAGGAGCGCCACGAGGAGCAGCGCCTGGACGAGGTATTTAGCGATTACGCAGCCAACGCCATCAAGGTTAACCACCTGTTTGTGGGCCTCGACAGCTCAAGCTTCTTTTTGATGAACATCGCCGAGGTGGCGGTGCTGTGGGTGGGCGGCAACCGCGTAGGCGCCCACGCCATGCAGATTGCGAGTATCTCGGCGGTGCTGGAGTATGCAATTCTGATCCTGTTCTTTGTGATGATGGCCCAGATGGTGGTGCTGACGCTTCCGCGTGCTGCCGCGTGCCTGAACCGTGCGCAGCAGGTGTTGGAGATTGAGCCGAGCATCGTCGATGGCGAGCGCACGCTTGATGCGGCCGCGTCCGACTCAAAGGACGGGGCCGATGCGGTCGCCGTGTTCGATCATATGTCGTTTCGCTTTGACGACGCCGACGAGGACACGCTGTGCAATTTGAACTTTACTTGTCGTCGCGGTCAGACGACCGCAATCGTCGGCTCGACGGGTTCGGGCAAGTCGACGGTGGCCAAGCTTCTGCTGCGCTTCCACGATGCCACCAAGGGCGCCATTCGCCTGGACGGCGTCGACCTGCGCGAGCTTTCGCAAGGCGAGATTCGCGGGCGCATTGCCTATGTGCCGCAAAAAGCATGGCTGTTCTCGGGCACCGTGGCAAGTAATCTGCGCTTTGGCAACGAGGACGCGACCGAGGCGGACATGCTTCATGCGCTTCAGGTTGCCCAGAGCACCTTTGTGCTCGATCAGCCGCAGGGGCTCGATACCCCGGTGGCGCAGGGCGGCACGAACTTTTCGGGCGGCCAGCGCCAACGTCTGGCCATTGCTCGCGCGCTCATGAAGCAGGCCGATTTGTACATCTTCGATGACAGTTTTTCGGCCCTGGACTTTAAGACCGATGCGGCCCTGCGCCATGCATTGCAAGACGAGACGCGCGATGCCGCGGTGCTCATCATCGCGCAGCGCATCTCGACGATTCTGCACGCCGACCAGATTGTCGTGCTCAAGGATGGCGAGGTTGTGGGCTTGGGCACGCATGGCGAGCTTATGGAAACCTGCGAGGTGTACCGCGCCATCGCGGAATCGCAGATGAAGGGAGGTGAGTAGCATGACCGAGGAGCTCAAGAAGCAGGGCGGCGTTGATGACGCCGTTGCCGCGGGGCTGGTCGAGGAAACGGCTGCCGTGGCACCCGAACTGGATGACGCCGCCAAGGCTGCAGCCGAGCGCGAGGCTCGCCGCCAAGCGCTCTACGAGGAAAACGAACGTGCCGAGGACGAGCGCGCCCGCGCCGAGGCAGAGCGTATGCGCGATGTGGACGACGAAGACGAGGACGAGACGCCTCGGGATACCTGGGCGACGGTGCGCCGCCTGTGGAGTGAGGCTGCCGGCGACCATTGGCGCTTCTATATCGTGTTCGCGAGCATTGTGTTCTATGTCATCTTTAACACTGCCGCGCCGGCATATAGCGCCCGCGTGATCGATGAGCTGTGGGGCCACATTCAGGTAGCGTTTGTCAACAACGCCACCTTCAGCATCACCTGGGAGAACTGCGGCAGGACTATCTTCATCTACTTTTTGATTTGGACGGCCGCCGCTTCGTTCTACGCGCTCCAGAGCTTTTTGATGTCGAGCGTGGCCGAACGCCTCAACTTGCGCCTGCGCAACCGCATCGCGCAGAAGCTCAACCGTCTGCCGCTCGCCTATTTTGACGCGCATCGTCCCGGCGAGGTCGTCAGCCGCGCGACCAACGACCTGGACAAGATGTCCGAGAGCATGCAGCGCGGATTGCTGCAGCTGCTCGTGTCGATCGGCACGGTTGTTGGTGCTGTGAGCGTGATGTTCGTGTTCAGCGTGCAGCTTACGCTCGTCTTTCTGTTCTTTACGGCACTGTCGCTGCTGGTGACGAAGGTCGTCTCGCGCCGCACACACGATGTGACGGGCGAGCGCCAGGAGTGGGTGTCCAAAATCACGAGCGCGGTCGAGGAAGGCTATTCGGGCCGTTTGGTGATTCGCGCATTCAACCGCGAGCACCAAAGCTCTTCCGAGGTGCATGAGGCCTCGGGCGAGCTGGCGCGCGTGAGCACCAAGGCCGACTTTATGATCAACGCCGTCGGACCCGCGGTTCGCTTTATTGGTCGCCTGGCGCAGATCGTGATTGCGCTCGTGGGTTGCAGCATGCTGGTTGCCGGTCACATGACCGTCGGCGTGTTCCAGGCGTTCTTCCAGTTTATCTACGAGGCGTCCGAACCCATGACGCAGCTGTCGTTTACCTTTAACTCGCTGCAGAGCGCGCTGGCGAGTGCAGAGCGCGTGTTCGACCTGCTCGATGAGCCCGAGATGGAGGCCGATCCGCTGCCGGACAAGGCCGCCAAGCTGCCGGGTCGCGTTGAGGGTCGCGTCTCCTTTGAGCACGTGCGCTTTGGTTATTCGCCCGACAAGCCGCTCATGCGCGACGTGTCGTTTACCGCCGAGTCGGGCCAAAAGATCGCGGTGGTGGGAACCACGGGTGCGGGCAAGACCACGCTCATCAATCTGCTCATGCGCTTCTACGAGATCGACGGCGGTCGCATTACGCTCGACGGCGTGGATACGAGCCGCATGGATCGCGGCGAGCTGCGACGGCAGTTTGGCATGGTGCTGCAGGACGCCTGGCTGTTCGATGGCACCATTGCCGAGAACATCGCCTATGGCTGTCCCGAGGCGACGCGCGAGGAGATTGTCGCGGCCGCACGTGCCGCTCAGGTCGACTTCTTTGTGCGCACCATGCCGCAGGGCTACGACACGCGCGTGGCCAACGATGCCGAGAGCATTAGCCAGGGCCAGCGCCAGCTGCTGACCATCGCACGCGTGCTGCTCAACAACCCGGCGATTCTCATCCTGGACGAGGCGACCTCAAGCGTGGACACGCGTACCGAGCTTGCCATCGGCCGTGCCATGGACGCGCTTATGCGCGGGCGCACGAGCTTTGTGATCGCGCATCGCCTGTCGACGATCGTGGACGCCGACCTGATCTTGGTCATGGACCACGGCAACATTATCGAGCAGGGCACGCATAAGGAGCTGCTCGCAGCCGAGGGCGCTTATGCCGACCTCTATCTGAGTCAGTTCGCATAATGTGACAAAGGGACAGTCCCGCATGTCACATCAAAAAGAAAGGCGCGCCGGGGATGAATTCCCTGGTGCGCCTTTTGCGTTGATGCCGATGCCGATTTGTGTCGCTTGCGTTCTTAGCGTTCGTCCACGAGCTTTGCGACGAGGGCTTTGAGCTCGGCCACCTCTCGCTCGAGTTCCTTGACGCGGCGGGCGTTCTCGGTGATGCCCTGGCGGTTGAGGGCACTCTGCTCGGCGGCGTCATCGGGCATGTACTCGCGATGCTGCTTGGCATCGAAGCTCTCCTCGAACACGCGGCAGCCGTTGCGCTTGATGATGCGTCCCGGCACGCCCACGACGGTGCAGTTGTCGGGCACGTCCTTGACGACAACCGAGTTGCCGCCGATTTTGACGTTGTTGCCGATGCGGATGTTGCCGAGCACCTTGGCGCCCGTGCCCACGGTGACGTTGTTGCCTAGGGTGGGGTGGCGCTTGCCGGTCTCGTTGCCGGTACCGCCGAGCGTGACGCCCTGGTAGAGCACGCAGTTGTCACCCACAATGGTGGTCTCGCCGATGACGACGCCCATGGCGTGGTCGATAAAGAAGTGCTTGCCAATCTGTGCGGCGGGATGAATTTCGACGCCGGTGATATGACGGGTGATCTGCGAGAGCACGCGGGCGAGCGAGCGATGACCGTGCTCCCAGAGCCAGTGCTCGGGCACGTGGTTCCACTTGGCGTGCAGGCCAGGATAGGAAAGGAAGATGACTAGACCGTTTTGCGCGGCGGGGTCCTGCGCTTGGACGGTCTTGATGTCCTCGCGAATGGTATTGATAAAGCTCACCGGCCGCCCTCCCTTAGCGCCATGGCAATGCGATTCAATAAAGTATAGCGATTCGCTAGGGATTAGGAAGAACAATCTTGGCGGCATTGCGCAACAGGTGTCAGTTATGCAAACTTGCTGGTAATGGAGTCATGCTTTTGTGGGGTTGCGCACGAGGGGGCGCCGCAACCGTATACTGGTCAACTTGGACGTATCCGCGCCCACAACTGAGAGGTTTTACTTCATGGGTTTCATCAATTTTATCGCCGAGCTGCTTAAGGATCCGCGCACCGCGATCGCCAGCTGGATCGCCGCCGGCCCGCTTATGGCCTACGGCTGCGTGTTCCTGATTATCTTCATTGAGACAGGCGTGGTGTTCTTCCCGTTCCTTCCTGGCGATTCACTGCTGTTTGCTTCGGGCTTCTTTGCCCACAACGGTGGCTTTAACATCGTGGCCCTGCTGGCCGTCGCATGGGCGGCTGCCATCTTGGGTGATCAGTGCAACTTTATGATCGGTCACTTCTTTGGCAAAAAGATCATCGCTTCGGGCAAGGTCAAGGCCATGACGCCCGAGCGCATTAAAAAGTCCGAGGACTTCTTGGACAAGTGGGGCCACCTGGCTATTTTCCTGGGCCGTTTCTTCCCGTTTATCCGCACTTTTGTGCCCTTTATCGCCGGCATGGGCGGCATGCACTGGCGCAATTTTGTCATCTTTAACGTGCTGGGCGGCATTACCTGGTCGACGCTCTTCACACTGCTGGGCTACTTCTTTGGCGGCATCCCCTTTGTGCAGGAGCACTTTGAGCTGCTAATCGTCGGCATCGTTGCCGTGTCGATCATCCCGACCGTGGTCGGTCTGGTTAAGGCTAAGCTGGGCAAAAAGAACGCGTAGCTCGAGTCAGCGCGCAAACCGTGCAGTTGAGGCCCGTCACCGCTTACGGTGGCGGGCCTTTTTGCTTCGGTCAAATGAAAATACTTTAGTTAGTTAAAGAAAAACGTTTTATCCGACGCGCGTGCGGAGTACAATCTCGTGCATGCGAATCGACGTGCCATCGGCTTTGATGCTGCTCGCGTGTTCCGTCCGGCTCTACGCTCCGGGCGTGCGACGTTGCGACGCGGTCGGCCTCGGTCCTTGCGTGCGGGTTCGCGAGTATGCAACTGTGTATGTAAGGAGCGACATATGACTGTCGAGAAAAAGGATATCGATTGGGGTAGCCTCGGCTTTGGCTACATGAAGACCGATTACAGCTACGAGGCCCATTGGAAGGACGGCGAGTGGGACGAGGGTGGCCTGACCACCGACCACACCCTGCATGTCTCCGAGTGCGGCGGCATCTTCCATTACTGCCAGGAGGTCTTTGAGGGCCTGAAGGCCTACACCGCCGAGGACGGCAGCATCGTCTGCTTCCGTCCCGACATGAACGCCGAGCGTATGTACAACTCTGCGCAGCGCCTCGAGATGCCCCCGTTCCCCAAGGACAAGTTCGTTGAAGCCGTCAAGCAGGTCGTTTCTGCCAACGCCGCCTGGGTTCCGCCCTTCGGTTCCGGTGCGACCCTGTACGTGCGTCCGTTTATGATCGGCTCCGGTGACGTGATCGGCGTGGCTCCCGCTCCTGAGTACACGTTCCGCATTCTCGTGACCCCGGTCGGTCCGTACTTTAAGGGTGGCCTCAAGCCCGTCAAGCTGCGCGTTTCCGAGTATGACCGTGCGGCACCTCACGGCACCGGCAACATCAAGGCCGGCCTGAACTACGCCATGTCCCTCAAGCCCACGATGGAGGCCCATCGCGAGGGCTATGCCGAGAACCTGTATCTCGACTCCGAGTCCCGCACCTATGTCGAGGAGACCGGCGGCGCCAACGTTCTGTTCGTGAAGGAGGACGGCACGCTCGTCGTTCCGCAGTCGCACACCGACTCCATCCTGCCCTCTATCACCCGTCGCTCGCTCGTTCAGGTCGCTCAGGACCTGGGCATGACCGTTGACCAGCGTCCCGTCGAGTGGGCCGAGGTCAAGGCCGGTACCTTTGTCGAGTGCGGCCTGTGCGGCACCGCTGCCGTCATCTCCCCGGTTGGCGAGATCGACAACAAGGTTTACGGCGCCGACGAGACCGTGACCTTCCCGGCTGGCTACACCGAGATCGGCCCTGTGATGAAGAAGCTCCGCGAGACTCTGACCGGCATCCAGTCTGGTGCTGTCGAGGACAAGCACAACTGGGTTTACACCGTCGCGTAATTAGCCTTTCCTGTCCGGGCAGAGAGCAAGCTCCCTCCTGGCGCGTCCTCGGACATGCAAGAAGCCCTCGCTGCGCACTTCGTGCGGCGAGGGCTTCTTGCGTCCTGCGGAGTGCGCCGGGAGGGAGCTTGCTCTCCGCCCTGCGGGCTCGGCGATGTCACAACGAACAATAATTAATCTGAATTAAAGATGGTGCGCGGCCTTTTAGGCCGCGCTTTTGTTTTGGTTCGCGCCATGTGGGGGTGGTGGCGACGTGCATTTTTGCGAGTATTCTGCAATCGAAGGCCCCTGCATACCGACCTCGGGCAAAAAATCGGGATTTCTCGATGTTTTCTACGAATGATGGGCGGGGTTATGGGCTGGCAGCGTTTGAATTGCAGGGATATTCGCGGTCTTTGGCATTTATCGTGGCGCCCGAAGCTCTTGGTTATGTTGAATACTCCTAAAAATGCACGGCGCTTAGAGGGGGACCTTCGCGAAAAAGGAAACCGCCCCGTCGAAGTATGCATTCGACGGGGCGGTTTATGCATTTGGCCGATTAAGGATGCGCTGCCAAACTACTAGAACTTGACGGTCGGGGCCTGGCGGGCTGCTTCGGCGGCCTCGAAGCCCTGGCGCTCCTTAAACTGGAAGATGCCGGCAAAGATGACAGCCGGGAACGTCTGAATGGCGTTGTTGTAGCTGAGCACGCAGTCGTTGTAGCTCTGGCGTGCATAGCTAATCTTGTTCTCGGTATCCTCGAGCGATGCCTGCAGCTGCGTAAAGTTGGTGTTTGCCTTAAGATCGGGATAGGCCTCGGCTACGGCGAAGAGCTGACGCAGCGCACCGGTCAGCACGTTGTCGGCTTCCATCTTGGCCTCGGGCGTGGTGGCCTTGACGGCGGTGTTACGCGCGCTGATCACGGCGGAGAGCGTCTCCTGCTCGTGCTTGGCGTAGCCCTTGACGGTCTCGACCAGGTTGGGGATCAGGTCGTTGCGGCGCTGCAGCTGCGTATCGATGTTCTGCCAGGCGTTATCGATGCGGTTACGCTTGGTGACCATGTTGTTGTAGATGCCGGCGATGGCGCAGACAATCACAATGACAACAACGATGCCGATGATGACGGTAATCATGATGTCTCCGTTTCGAATGGCCGCGGCGGCATGCGCCAGCTGCCGTTGGTATAACGCTACTAGTATACCCGCAACGTTTTGCCGTGCCGAACTTTCCGGCAAGCGTTATGTTTTCGGCGGGGTCGGTACCGGGGCAAAGCGCGCGAGGTACAGGTGTAAGATATGCGACAGATTGACGAGTGTTGTCTTTGCCCTGAGGATGGCGATACCAGTGGACCTTCGCATTAAGAAAACCTACCGCGCCCTGTTCGATGCCTTCACCGAGCTTCTCGAGGAGCATCGTTTTGAGGACCTGACGGTTGCCATGCTGTGCGACCGCGCCATGATTCGCCGCACGACGTTCTACAAGCACTTTCGCGACAAGAACGATTACTTTGCCTTTTATATCGATGAGCTCATGTCCGGCTTGCCGCAAAAACAGCCCGATGAGGCCGGCGCGGTATCTGCCGAGGACGTGCGCGCGCTTCGGCACGCGATTTTGGACGATGCCATGGATTTGATTCTGACGCACGAGCGGCTCATGGATAACATTTTGGCAAGCAGCATGTCGGGCATGTTGACCAACGTTATTTGCGACCGCATTGCCCGCTCCATCCGCGAGCGTGTGATGAACGTGCTTGCCGAGGATGCCCTGGCCCCCGTGTCACTCGAGACGACGTCTGAGTTTGTCGCCGGCGGTATTATTCGACTTTTCACGATATGGTGGGAATCGGGCCACGATCTTGAGCGTCGACCCGAGATAGCCGACGTGGTCGATGCGCTGTTTGAGCGCACCATGACGCCGGTGCATCACTAGAAGTGGCGGAGAGAGGGGGATTCGAACCCCCGGAACGCTCTCGCGCTCAACGGTTTTCAAGACCGCCGCATTCAACCGCTCTGCCATCTCTCCGTGAGTCGTAATGATAGCATCGTTTTGAATTTGCAACAGGGAAGGCGAACGATGACGAGCACCGAAATCGACGAGAAGTTCATGCGCGAGGCGCTGGCCGAGGCGCGCGCCGCCGCTGCGGTGGGCGAGGTACCGATTGGCGCCGTGGTAGTGCGCGCGGGTGAGATTGTCGCGAGGGCGCATAATCGCCGAGAGCTCGACCAGGACCCTTCGGCGCATGCCGAGTTTTCGGCCCTGTGCGCTGCCGCTCGGTTGCTCGGTCGTTGGCGCCTTTCCGATTGCACGGTCTATGTAACGCTCGAGCCTTGCTGCATGTGTGCGGGGCTTATGGTCAACGCGCGCGTGGGGCGCTGCGTGTATGGCGCGACCGATGCCAAGGCGGGCGCGCTGGGTTCGCTGTATGACCTGAATGTCGATTCGCGCCTGAACCATCGGTTTAATGTAACCGCCGGCGTGCTGGCGGATGAGTGTCGTGAGGTGTTGAGCGACTATTTTAGTGGGCTGCGTGGCACCGATGGTGCTGGCTGCGGTTGTGGGGCCGATCTTGAGGCACATACCGCTCATGCCGAGGCGCTCGCGTGTGCCGAAGAGGATGCTGGCACGACGCTCAACTTTGGCTCCGTGCAGCGCCGGCCCCGCCGTGTGCTGCTGGCGATTGATTCCTTTAAGGGCAGCGTTTCGAGCGCGCAGGCGGAGGCGGCGGTTGCCGAAGGCGTGCGCCGTGTATGGCCCGATGCCGAGCTGGGCGCTTTGCCGCTGGCAGATGGTGGCGAGGGAACGCTCGACGCCATCGCCGCGCGTGGTGGCGAGCTCTCAACCTGCAAGGTTACAGGCCCTTTGGGCGATTGCGTGTCTGCCCGGATGCTGGTGGACGACGAGCACGACTCGGCTGTAATTGAGATGGCCGAGGCGGCGGGTATTGGGTATTCGCCCTGCACGGAATCGGCGGCGCTTGCGGCTTCGACCTATGGCGTGGGCGAGCTCATACTTCGCGCGGCCCGTGCCGGGGTAAAGACGATCTATATCGGGTTGGGCGGCAGTGCCACCAACGACGGCGGCGCCGGCATGCTGCAGGCGCTGGGCGCCCACCTTGTCGATGAGCGTGGCCGCAATATCGCCCCCGGTCTCGCGGGCCTTGAACACGTGGCGAGTATCGATTTGGCACCGACGCTTCGGGCACTGAGCGGCGCGCACGTTGTCGTGCTTTCCGATGTCGAGAATCCGCTCGTGGGGCGTCGAGGCGCACTGGCGGTGTTTGGCGGGCAGAAGGGCCTGCCGACGGATGATGCCGAGGCGCTGCGCAGGTACGACAGCTGGATGGTCGGCTATGGTCGCCTGCTCGATGCGGCGATTACCGGAGCGCGGGCTCAGGGGTTGTCGCGCGTGCC
>CABUSL010000002.1 GCA_902494295.1 uncultured Collinsella sp. | reverse complement strand
GGCGGGCATTAAGCGTGCGCTCGGCGAGGACGCGGCGCGCGCCGCGCACGTCTCGTCGACTAAGTCGATGACCGGCCACATGATCGGTGCTACGGGTGCCATTGAGGTCATGGCCTGCGCCATGGCGCTCGAGCAGGGCGTGGTGCCGCCGACCATTAACTACCACACGCCCGATCCCGCCTGCGATCTTGACTACACGCCCAATCGCGCGGTTCGCGCCGACCTTACCTGGGCGCTTTCGACCAACCTGGGCTTTGGCGGGCACAACGCCGCCATCGCGCTGCGTAGATATACGAGGAGCTAGAGCATGGATTCCAAAAGACTTGCCGAGATAGCCGATGTTATGGAGGACCGCGGCCTCACGCGCGTACGCGTTGAGGAGCCCGATGGCACCGCGGTCGAACTCGAGCGCGCGAGCGCCGCACAGCCGGTTGCCGTGCCCATGCCCATGCCGGGTGCCGTGACTGCTCCGGCGGTGGCTCCTGTCGCCATGCCTGCCGCCGCACCGGAACCCGTCGCGCAGACACCTGCCGCCGCACCGGAGCCCAAGGGCACCGAGGTGACCGCTCCTATGGTGGGCGTTTTCTATGCTGCCCCGGCGCCGGGCGACGAGCCGTTTGTGCACGTGGGCTCCAAGGTCAAGGCCGGCGAGACCCTCTGCATCATCGAGGCCATGAAGGTTCTCAACGAGGTGACGGCAGAGGCGGATGGCGAGGTGCTCGAGATCTGCGTGGCCGACGGCGACCTCGTGGAGTTTAGCAGCTGCCTCATGAGGATCGGATAGGTGATATCCATGAATAAAGAAGAGCTCAAGAAGCTGTTGCCGCATCGCGAGCCGATGCTTTTGCTCGACGAAGCCGAGCTGGTGGGCGACGAGGCCCACGGCAAGATCACGATCACGGGTGACGAGTACTTTTTGCAGGGGCATTTTCCGGGAAACCCGGTCGTCCCCGGCGTGATTCAGTGCGAGATGCTCGCCCAGAACTGCTGCGTGCTGCTGATGGGCGATGAGGAGGCACGCGGCGCGACGCCGTTCTATACGAGTCTCGATAAGGTGCGCTTTAAGCGTCCGGTGCGCCCGGGCGACACGGTGGATCTGGTGTGCTCCATCACGCGTGCGCGCGGACCGTTCCGCTTTGCGACGGGTACTGCGAGCGTCAACGGTGAGGTTTGCTGCCGCGCCGATATGTCTTTTGCACTCATGCACGAAAGTTAAGGAAGGCTTCATGTTCGACAAAGTGCTCATCGCCAACCGCGGCGAGGTCGCGGTCCGTGTTATCCGCGCGTGCCGCGATATGGGCATCAAGACCGTCGCCGTTTATTCCACGGCCGATGCGGACGCGCTGCACGTGCAGCTTGCCGACGAGGCGTATTGCATCGGCGGCCCGCGTCTTGCCGAGAGCTACCTCAACGACGATGCCGTGCTCACCTGTGCCGTAAAGTCGGGAGCTAAGGCAATTCATCCCGGCTATGGCTTTTTCTCCGAGAAGGCGAGCTTCGTGCGCGACTGCGACAAGTATGGCCTGGCGTTTGTCGGTCCTTCGGCCGAGGTGATCGACAGCATGGGCGACAAGGACGCCGCACGCCAAACGGCTGCCGCGGCGGGCGTGCCCATCGTGCCGGGCTGCGATTTGCTCAAAAGTCCCGAGGAGGCGACGGCCGAGGCCGAGCGCATTGGCTGTCCCGTGCTCATTAAGGCGCGCGCGGGCGGTGGCGGTCGTGGCATTCGCAAGGTCGAGCGCGTGGAAGATGCGGCAAAGGCGTTCATCGAGGCGCGTGCCGAGGGCGAGGCCGTTTTTGGCGACGGCGAGTGCTACATGGAGAAGTTCGTCGCGCCGGCGCACCACGTTGAGGTGCAGATTATGGCCGATAAGCAGGGCCATGTATTTTCGCTCGGCGAGCGCGAGTGCTCGGTGCAGCGTCGCAACCAAAAGCTGATCGAAGAGAGTCCCGCGCCGTGCCTCGACGGACACGACGACATTCGCGCGCGCATGCACAAGGCCGCGCGCGACCTGGCTCGTGCCGTTGGCTATGAGGGCGCCGGCACCATCGAGTTCCTGTATTCGGACGACGGCAATTTCTACTTTATGGAAATGAACACGCGCTTGCAGGTGGAGCATCCGGTTACAGAGTTTGTGACCGATACCGACTTGGTCAAGTGGCAGCTGCGCGTGGCAGCCGGCCAGCCTCTGCCCTTTGAACAGGAGGACATGCCGGTCCGCAACCACGCCATGGAGTGCCGCATCAATGCCGAAACGCCGGACTTTCTGCCGTCCTGCGGAACGGTCACCGCGTTGCGTGTGCCGGGCGGTCCGCGCGTACGCTGGGATTCCGCCATGTTTACCGGTGCGAAAGTTCCGCCGTACTACGACTCTATGCTCGGCAAGCTCATCGTGTGTGCGCCCACGCGTGACGGCGCTATTCGTAAGATGCGCTCGGCCCTGGGCGAGCTCGTGATTGAGGGCGTGAGCGAAAACAGCGAGCTTCAGCTCGACGTGCTGGCAAACGACGAGTTCTTGTCGGGCATGTACCACACCGATCTGATGGGGCATCTCTATGCTGATGAATAGAAAAGCGAAGACGGTCAATGTCCTTGAGGGGCCGATAACCGAGTCGTGCGCCGAGTTTCCCGCACGCCACGTGTTTATCAAGTGCCCGGAGTGCCGCCGTGTGATCGATGAGGCACGCCTGCACGACAACCTCGAGGTCTGCCCTCGTTGCGGCAAACACTTTCGCGTGAGCGGTCGCGCGCGCATGCGCATGACGGTCGACGAGGGCACGTTTGAGGAATGGGATGCTAATCTGGCGTCGGAGGACTTCCTCTCGTTTCCCGGTTATGCCGACAAACTCAAGAGCGTGAGCGAGCGTTCGGGCGAGCGCGATGCCGTTGTGTGCGGCAGGGGCAAAATCTGCGGTTGCGATACGGCGCTCTTCTTTATGGACGCCAACTTTATGATGGGCTCGATGGGCTCCGTGGTGGGCGAGAAGGTCTGTCGCACATTTGAGCGTGCGACCGAGCTGGGATTGCCGGTTGTCGGCTTTACCGTTTCGGGCGGCGCGCGCATGCAAGAGGGTGTGACGTCGCTTATGCAGATGGCCAAGATTTCTGCGGCGGTTAGGCGCCACAGCGAGGCGGGCGGTCTGTATATCACGGTGCTCACCGACCCCACGACCGGAGGCGTAACCGCGAGCTTTGCCATGGAGGGCGATATTATCCTGGCCGAGCCCGATGCCCTGACGGCATTTGCCGGCCCGCGCGTGATCGAGCAGAACATGCACAAGCGCCTGCCCAAGGGATTCCAGCGCTCCGAGTTTTTGCTGGAGCACGGCTTTTGCGATGCCGTTGTTCCGCGTGGCGAGATTGCACTCACGGTAGGCGAGCTGCTGGCGCTGCACGAAGGGCACGCGCCCGGCCTGGGGGCACCGCATGAGATCGTGCATACGGGTCGCTGCGGCAAAAAGCTGGGACACTTGTTCAAGCGCTCGGCCGCACCAAAAACCGCGCTCGAGATTGTCAAGCAGACCCGCTCGGCAGATCGCGCCACGGCAGGCGAGATGATCTCGCTGGGCCTGGATGGATTTGTGGAGCTGCACGGCGACCGCTACTTTGGCGACGACGCTGCTGTGGTGGCTGGCATTGGCTGGAAAGACGGACGCCCCGTATCGGTCATCGCCATCGAGCGCGGCACCACGACCAAAGAGCGCATGCGTCGCAACTTTGGCATGGCACATCCCGAGGGCTACCGCAAAGCGCGTCGCCTTATGCGCCAGGCCGAAAAGTTTGGTCGACCGGTTCTGTGCCTGGTCGATACTTCGGGCGCGTTTTGCGGCATCGGTGCCGAGGAGCGCGGCCAGGGCGAGGCGATTGCTCAGAATCTCATGGAGATGAGCGGCCTTAAGACACCGATTGTCTCGGTGGTGACAGGCGAGGGCGGCTCTGGTGGCGCGCTGGCGCTGTCCGTGGCCGACCGCATCCTGATGCTCTCGAGCTCGGCCTATTCAGTCGTGAGCCCCGAGGCCTGTGCGTCGATCCTGTGGAAGGATACCGAGCGTGCGGATGAGGCCGCCGAGGCGCTGAAGCTCACGGCCCCCGATCTGCTGGCGCTCGGCATCATCGACGGCATTGTTGACGATAAGGGCCTGTCGCATGAGGAGATCGCCGGTGCCGTCATGTCCTCGGCATTTGATGCCTTCGATACGCTTGGGCAGCTTGACGACGCGACCCTCACAAACCTCCGCTACGAAAAGTACCGCGCAATCGGTCGATACCGCACGATGTGACAAAGGGACAGCCCGCATGTCATATTGGGAAAGGCATTCCATGCTACAAGTTTCTAACACCTCGTTTACAACGTCGGTTTCATCAAACGCCATGGCCGTGGTGGACTATCTGTCCAAAAGCATGATGTCGGCGCTGCCGTTTATTGTCTGCGCGGCGTTGTTCCGCACCGTCGCTGTCATTATGGGCGAAGGCATGCTGGGCCTGTGGTCTGCCGATTCCGATATCTATCGCCTGTTCTACAGTTGGCTCTATAACGCCGGCTACTACTTTTTGCCCATTTATCTTGGTTGGGCGGCCGCCCGCCAGCTCGGTTGCTCGGAGCAGCTGGGCATGATGCTGGGCGGCGTATTGATTGCACCCGATTTACTCAAGCTTGTCGATGCCGCATCGACGACGGGGGCATCGATGACTTCCGTGTATGGTCTGCTTCCTGCGCCGGTCAACGATTACACGACGACTGTTATTCCGGTTCTCATCTCGGTGCCCGTGCTATGGCGAGTGGAGTGTTTCTTTAAGCGCGTTATCCCTAAGGCCGTGGCGTTTTCGTTCGTTCCGTTTGCGACCATGCTTGTCATGGTTCCGGTTTCGCTGTGTATTACGGCGCCGGCGGGCAGCTATCTGGGCATGCTGTTGGGCCAGCTTATGTTTATGCTTGGCAATTCCGGTGGCATCGTGTCGCTGCTCACGCTCATGGGGCTTGCTGCGGGCTGGGAGTTCCTAAAGATCGCCGGCGTCAGCAACGTTGTCCTATCGCTCGCCTATGCGCAGTTTATGAGTGTGGGAACGGATTCGTGCATCCTGATCGCCGCGACGATGGCAACGTTCGCCGTTTGGGGCATGCCCTTTGGCGCGTCGCTTCGCGTTGCGGATAAGGACGAGAAGGCGCTCATGCTGGGCTATTCAATCTCGGGTGTTCTTGGCGGCGTAAGCGAGCCGGCGCTGTACGGTTGCGGCTTTAAATATGGCAGGTGCCTGACGTGCATGGCCATTGGCGGCGCCGTCGGAGGCCTTGTTGCGGCCGTGGGCCACGTTACGGCCTATACCATCGGCATGACGAATGTCCTTATGGTCATTGGCTTTGCCACGGGCGGCATCTCGAACCTGCTGTGGTGCTGCGCTGCCGGCGGTGTGGCATTTGCGGTGTCTGCGGCGCTGAGCTACTGCTTTGGCGTGGTGCCGGCGAAGGGACAGACGACGGGGGACGGAGCCGATTCACCCGAAACCTCGAAGAGCGTGGCCGAAGCAAGCGCGTAAACCTGTGCGACACAAGGACGATTCCTTTGCCACATTCCAAGGCCGTGGCCCGTGTGGGTTGCGGCCTTTTTTGTATCTGGGGGATAAAGTGGCTACACTACAATCCGTTTGAGCAATAGATATATAGGTAGTACCGTGGGGGCGGATGTAGATGGTCGAGTGGATTGTTAAGCGTGCGCAGGGCGACCGTGCGCGCGTGGGCACGTTGACGGGCGTGGTGTGTATTCTCGCCAATGTGGCACTATGCGCTGCAAAGGGCGCAATTGGCGTGCTGTCGGGATCGGTTTCGATCGTGGCGGATGCCATGAACAACCTGTCCGATGCCAGCTCGAACATCGTGAGCGTGCTGGGCTTTAAGCTGGCGAGCAAACCGGCGGACCTTGAGCATCCGTACGGCCATGGACGCTACGAGTACCTCTCGGGCCTAGTTGTGGCAGCGCTCGTACTGCTCATCGGCGTTGAGCTGGTGAAGTCCTCGGTTGAGCGCGTCATCCACCCCGAACCTGTCGAGTTCTCGCTTGCCCTGGTGGCGGTCCTGGTGCTTTCGATGGTCGTTAAGCTGTGGATGGCGGCACTCAACCAAAAGCTCGGCGATCGCATTGAGTCCGAGACGTTGCATGCGACCGCGCAGGATTCCAAGAACGATGTCCTTGCCACGGGCGCCGTGCTGGCGTGCGCAATTGTTTCGCAGGTGACGCACATCAATCTTGACGCATGGGTCGGCCTTGCCGTTGGCGCCTATATTGGCTGGAGCGGCTTTGAACTTATTCAAGATACGGTGAGCCCGCTTTTGGGTCAGTCGCCCGATCCTAAGCTGGTCAAGCACATTCGAGACAAGATCATGAGCTATCCCGGCGTTTTGGGCGTTCACGATTTGATGGTTCACGACTACGGCCCGGGCAGGAAGTTTGCAAGTGCGCATGCCGAGATGGCGGCCGAGGCCAGCCCGCTGGAAAGTCACGACACGCTCGATAACATCGAGCAGTCGTTTAGGTACGAAGACGGCATGATCGTCACGCTTCACTACGATCCCATCGTGACCGATGACCCCAAGGTGGCGAGCATGCGCTTGCGCATTCACGCCATGGCTCAGGAGATCGATAGCCGCCTTTCGATTCATGATTTGCGCTGCGTGCCGGGCCCCACGCACACCAATGTGATTTTTGACTGCGTGCGACCCTCGGATTTGGACATGGGAGCCGATGAACTCAAACGCGCGTTAGCCCAGAGGGTCGAATCGGAATATCCCAAGTCGATTGCCAAGATTACGATCGACGAAGACTACGTAGGACATACCCACGAGTAAGGCTGTGCCGGCAAAGCAGGTTATGCAGAAGGGGAGAGCATGAAGCGCCTATACCTACTCCGCCACGGCCAGACGGAGTTCAACGTCAAAAAGCTGGTCCAGGGTCGCTGCGATTCACCGCTGACCGATCTGGGCCGCAAACAAGCGGGAATGGCTGCCGCATGGCTCAAGAGCCACGACGTTGTCCCCGACAAAGTGGTCTCTTCGCCCTTAGGCCGAGCCATGGACACAGCTCAGCTCGTCGCAACCGAACTCCTTGGCCCGGACGCAGCAGTCGAGCCCTGCGAAGGCATCATCGAACGCTGCTACGGCACCTTCGAGGAAGGTCCCCACGATGCCCTTCCCACCGACGTCTGGGATCCGGGCGAGGATTTGGTCCCCTTCGGAGGAGAAGGAAGCCGCGCACTGCAAGAACGCATGGTAGGCACCCTCACTAATCTCATGGACTCCGAGGGCATCGAAGCCCTCCTAGCAGTAAGCCACGGCAGCGCCAGCCGCCAATTCATCAAGGCTGCAGCCCCAGAGGGCTTCGAGCTCCCAACAAAACTCCCCAACTGCGCCATCATGATCTTCGATTTCGACGAAGAAGATTTGCAAGGAGAGAGCGACAGGCCCCAATGCAAGTTCACCCTCCAGCAAATAGTGGACCCTCAACAAAGTCATTAGCCTGAGCGAGCAAGGTTTAGCAGACATTAACGTGGCGTTCCCAGTGTGCGGCGGAGGGGGCGGGCCTGAGACATATTAAGGTTGTCGCGAGTTCCGCACGAACAGGAGAGCACTTAATGTGCTCTCCGTCGTGAGCAGGACTGTAGAGCAGCAACCTTAATATGTCTCAGGCCCGCCCCCTCCGCCGCACACTGGGAACGTGCCACGCACTTTACCTGCGTAAACAATGTGAGTGAAATATGAATCTCGATGGATACGCCCGCAGCCGTGTATACTAAACAGCTGTGTGAAACCAGGGGAGTATTCTGGCTGGACAAAATGCCTGCTTAATAGGGTTGTCAGGTAGTCCGGGCGAAATACAAGGCTGGGGAGCACGTCGTGTAAGTAGTGGTCCTCTAGGGGCGTACGCTCGGTGGTGTACGCATTGTCCCAAGACCACGCGAGAGTTGGGATCATATCTTGATCAGCATGATTCTCGGCCGCAAGATTGGCATGACCCAGGTTTGGGACGAGAACGATAACGTCGTTCCCGTCACGGTCATCCAGGCTGGCCCCTGCGCTGTCTCGCAGGTTAAAACTCAGGCAACCGACGGCTATGACGCCGTCCAGATCGGTTTCGGCGTCATCAAGGCCAAGAACGTGAACAAGCCCATGGCTGGTCACTTCGCCAAGGCCGGCGTCGAGCCTGTCCGCTTCCTTCGTGAGGTCCGCGTCGAGAACGGCGAGGAGCACAAGGTCGGCGAGGTCGTCACCGTCGCTGATTTCGCTGATGTCGAGAAGGTCGACGTCATCGGTACCTCCAAGGGTAAGGGCTTCCAGGGTCGCATCAAGCGCTGGGGTCAGCGCCGCGGTCCTATGACGCATGGTTCTCACTTCCAGCGTCACCCCGGTTCTATCGGTCAGTGCGCCTATCCTGCGCGCGTCCTCAAGGGCGTCAAGATGGCCGGTCACATGGGTAACGAGCGCGTTACCGTCAAGAACCTTTCCGTTGTCCGCATCGATGCCGAGCAGAACCTCATCTTGGTCAAGGGCGCTGTCCCGGGTGCCAAGAATGGTCTCGTCGCCATCCGTATGGCCTAAGGGCCCAGCCCATTTAGCCCAGCGTCATACCAAGGAGAACACTTAAATGGCAAAGTTTGAAGTAAAGAACAGCGAGGGCAAGAAGGTCGCCGAGGCCGAGCTCGCCGCTGAGGTGTACGGCATCGAGCCGAACATCCACGTTATGCACCACATCGTCAAGTGCCAGATGGCCTCTTGGCGTCAGGGCACCCAGTCTGCTAAGGGTCGCTCTGAGGTTTCCGGTGGCGGCAAGAAGCCTTGGCGTCAGAAGGGCACCGGCCGTGCCCGCCAGGGTTCCATCCGTGCTGCCCAGTGGCGTCACGGTGGCGTCGTCTTCGCCCCCAAGCCCCGTTCCTACGCTAAGCGTATGAACAACAAGGAGGTCAAGCTGGCTATGCGCTCCGCGCTGTCCGCCAAGCTGGCCGACGGCGAGCTCGTGCTCGTCGACGACTACGGCTTCGAGAAGCCTTCCACCAAGGCTGCCGTCGCCATGCTCAAGGCTCTCGGCCTTGAGGGCAAGCGTCTGACCATCATCGTTCGCGATGAGGACGTCAACGCCTACCTGTCGTTCCGCAACATTCCCAAGACGTTCATCATCACCGCTGACGAGGCCAACACCTACGATCTCGTCAACAACAACGCTGTGCTGATGCCCGCCGACATCGCCGCTCACTTCGGGGAGGTGCTTGCATAAATGACCGCCCACGAGATCATCATCCGTCCGATCGTGTCCGAGCGTTCCTTCTCCGGCATGGAGCTGAACAAGTACACGTTCGAGGTCGCCAAGGATGCTAACAAGTATCAGATCAAGGACGCTGTCGAGGAGATCTTCGGCGTCAAGGTCGTTCGCGTGAACACCCTGACGGTCAAGCCCAAGACCAAGCGCGTGCGCTATGTCGCCGGCAAGACCCGTTCTTGGAAGAAGGCCATCGTCACGCTGGCCGAGGGCGACACCATCGAGGTCTTTGGCAACCAGGCCTAAGACTCGCTGCTGTTGAGTGAGCTCATGCCTCCCAAATAGGGGAGGCGGGAGCTCAAGGTTTTGGGCGTATAAAATGGACACGCCCGGAACCGTGTATACGTCCGGTGTCATCGCACCCGAGGCAGAACCTCGAATCCCTGTCTGCGATGGCTAACGGATTCCTATTGAAAGGGATTGTAATGGCTGTAAAGCACCTTAAGCCGACCTCCGCTGGTAGGCGTTGGCAGACGATCTCCGACTTCTCCGAGATCACCTGCACCAAGCCCGAGAAGTCTCTTCTCGAGCCCCTGCCCAAGAAGGCCGGTCGTAACAACAACGGCCGCATCACCACCCGCCACCAGGGCGGCGGCGTGAAGCGTCGTTACCGCGTGATCGACTTCAAGCGCAACAAGGACGGCGTGCCCGCCAAGGTTGCCACGATCGAGTACGATCCGAACCGTTCCGCTCGCATCGCTCTGCTGCACTACGCTGACGGTGAGAAGCGCTACATCCTGGCCCCCAAGGGTCTCGAGGTCGGTCAGACCATCATGTCCGGTTCTGACGCCGACATCAAGCCGGGCAACGCTCTGCCCCTCGCCGACATCCCCGTCGGTACGCTCATCCACGCCGTCGAGTTCCAGCCGGGCAAGGGCGCTGCTATCGCCCGTTCCGCCGGTAACTCCTGCCAGCTGATGGGTAAGGAGGGCAAGTACGCTATCGTCCGTATGCCTTCCTCCGAGATGCGCCGCATCCTCGTTACCTGCCGCGCCACCGTCGGTGAGGTCGGCAACGCCGATCACTCCAACATCGTCATCGGCAAGGCCGGCCGTAAGCGTCACATGAACGTGCGCCCGACCGTCCGCGGTACCGTCATGAACCCTGTCGACCACCCGCACGGCGGTGGCGAGGGCAAGAACCACACCTCTGGTCGTCCCTCTGTTACCCCTTGGGGTAAGCCGACGAAGGGCCTTCGTACGCGCAAGAAGAAGAAGGTCTCGAACCAGCACATCATTCGTCGCCGTAAGAAGTAATTTCGGATACCGAGTTTTAGGAGAAAGCACTTATGAGCAGAAGTCTCAAAAAGGGCCCGTTCGTGGAGACTCGCCTTCTCTCGCGTATCACCGCGATGAACGAGGCTGGCAAGAAGGACGTCGTGAAGACCTGGTCCCGCGCGTCCACCATCTTCCCCGAGATGGTTGGTCACACCATCGCCGTCCACGACGGCCGCAAGCATGTGCCCGTGTATGTTACCGAGTCCATGGTTGGTCACAAGCTCGGCGAGTTCGCGCCGACTCGTACGTTCCGTGGCCACAAGGCCAAATAGGGGGTTAACCGTAAATGGCAACTAAGTCTATTGAAACTGAGGCCACCGAGGTTCGCGCCGTCGCTAAGTACGTGCGTGTTTCCCCCAGCAAGGCCCGCCTGGTGGTCGATCTGATCCGCCGCAAGCCTGTCGCTCAGGCCTTCGACATCCTCCACTTCTGCGACCGCGCCGTCGCCGTGGATGTCGAGAAGGTTCTCCGTTCCGCCGTTGCGAACGCCGAGAACAACAACGGTCTGCGTGCCGACAACCTGGTTGTCGCCGCTGCCTATGTTGACGAGGGTCCGACGCTTAAGCGCATCCGTCCCCGCGCCAAGGGTTCCGCTTCTCGCATTCTGAAGCGTACTTCCCACATCACCGTCGTCGTTGCTCCTCGAAAGGAGGCGTAAAGCTGTATGGGTCAGAAAGTCTACCCCACCGGCTTCCGTCTTGGCATCACCGAGAACTGGCGCTCCCGCTGGTTCGCAGAGAAGGATTACGCTAAGACCCTCGGTAACGATCTCGAGATCCGCAAGTACCTCGAGAAGCGTCTTTCCCGCGCAGCTGTCTCCCGCGTCGAGATCGAGCGCGCTGGCGACAAGGTGAAGGTCATCATCCTCACTGCTCGCCCCGGCGTTGTCATCGGTAAGAAGGGTGCCGAGATCGATACCCTCCGCACCGAGCTCGAGAAGGTCGCTGGCGTCTCCAAGGGCCAGCTCTCCGTCGACGTTGTCGAGATCAAGCGCCCCGAGCTCGACGCCAACCTCGTTGCTCAGTCTATCGCCGAGCAGCTCGAGGGCCGCGTTGCCTTCCGTCGCGCTATGCGCAAGGCTGTCCAGTCCGCCCGCAAGGCCGGCGCTAAGGGCATCCGTATCCAGTGCTCTGGTCGTCTCGGCGGTGCCGAGATGGGCCGTCGTGAGTGGTACCGCGAGGGTCGCGTGCCTCTGCACACCCTCCGTGCCAAGATCGACTACGGCACGGCTGTCGCCAGCACCACCATGGGCGCTTGCGGCGTGAAGGTCTGGATTTACCTGGGCGAGAAGCTCCCGGGCCAGCCTGTTCCCAACCCTGCACTCGAGGGCTCTTCCCGTCCTCGTCGTCGTAACTCCGAGAGGAGGGGTCAGTAGTGCTTGCCCCTAAGCGTATTCTTCACCGCAAGGTGCAGCGTGGCTCCATGAAGGGCCAGGCCAAGGGTAATACCGAGCTGCATTTCGGCGAGTTTGGTATCCAGGCTCTCGAGGCCCATTGGATCACCAACCGTCAGATCGAGGCCGCTCGTATTGCCATGACCCGCTACATGAAGCGTGGCGGTCGTGTCTACATCACGATCTTCCCCGATAAGCCCATCACCAAGAAGCCTGCCGAGACTCGCATGGGTTCTGGTAAGGGTAACCCCGAGGAGTGGGTGGCCGTCGTCAAGCCCGGCCGCATCATGTTCGAGGTCAAGGGTGTTCCCGAGGAGGTCGCTCGCGAGGCTCTGCGTCTTGCGCAGCACAAGCTCCCCATCAAGACCAAGATTGTTGCTGCTAAGAACGCTGAGCAGCGCATCGAGAAGGAGATGGCTGAGGAGGCCGCTCTCGAGGCCAAGTGGGCTGCTGAGGACGCCGCCGCCGCCAAGGAGGAGAACTAATGAAGCCCGCAGAGATTCGTGAGCTCTCGGACGCTCAGCTCGTTGAGAAGCTGAAGGAAATGCGCGCCGAGCTCTTTAACCTTCGTTTCCAGATGGCCACCAGCCAGCTGGACAACACCGCTCGCGTCAACACCGTGAAGAAGGACATCGCTCGCGTCCTCACGGAGCAGCGCGCCCGCGAGATCGCAGCGGAGAAGTCCGCTGTCGCCGAGTAGGACCTAAGGAGAGAACATGACTGATTCGCGTAACTCGCGTAAGGTCCGTACGGGTGTCGTTACCTCCGTCTCCGGTGCCAAGACCATTGTTGTCACCATCACCGAGCGCAAACGTCACCCCAAGTACGGCAAGATGATGACCAGCTCCAAGAAGCTGCACGCTCACGACGAGGAGTGCACGGCTGGCGTGGGCGATACCGTCCGCGTTATGGAGACCCGTCCTATGTCCAAGATGAAGCGTTGGCGCCTCATCGAGGTCGTCGAGCGCGCTAAATAAGCAGTCGCTCTTACGACTTGTACGTTTCCGAAGATGTGCGTATGCCTGGCTTGCATACCACGGGCCGTATAAAGGCTGCGCACCTCTCTTCGGTTCTTAGTTCGGAGGAACATCTACCATGATTCAGATGCAAACCATGCTGAACGTCGCCGACAACTCCGGCGCTCGCAAGATTCGCTGCATCAAGGTGCTTGGCGGTTCCAAGCGTCGTTATGCAGGCATCGGCGATGTGTTCATCGGTGCTGTCCAGGAGGCTACCCCTGGCGCCAACGTCAAGAAGAAGGACGTTGTCCGTTGCGTCGTCGTTCGCACCGTTAAGGAGATCCGCCGCAAGGATGGCTCCTACATTCGCTTTGATGAGAACGCCTGCGTTGTCATCAACAACGATGGTTCGCCCGTCGGCACCCGTATCTTCGGGCCTGTCGCTCGCGAGCTTCGTGACAAGAAGTACATGAAGATCGTCTCGCTCGCTCCCGAGACCCTGTAGTTAGGGGAGATATATGTATATCAAGAAGGGCGATAAGGTCCAGGTTCTCTCTGGTAAGGATCGCGGCAAGCAGGGCGTTATCCTGCGTGCTCTCCCCGCCGAGAACAAGGTCGTTGTCGAGGGCGTTTCGGTCGTCAAGAAGGCCGTCAAGCCCAACGCTGCCAACCAGCAGGGCGGCATCGTTTCGCAGGAGGCTCCCATCGATGCCTCCAACGTCAATCTCGTCTGCCCCGAGTGCGGTAAGGTTACCCGCGTCGGTCACGAGAAGGACGGCAAGAACAAGCTGCGCGTCTGCAAGAAGTGCGGCCACAAGTTCTAAGCTGCCCGCAACATCAAGTTGCTAGCAAAGGCCCGGATGCCCCACGGCACCGGGCCTTTTTCTATCCCCACTCATTGGGGACAGACTTACATGAGTACCCTAACTGGGTAAGAATAAATGAGCGGGTCGTGCTGTATAAATTGCTTGTGTGCGCGTTTATGCGCGTTAGATTGCGTTTAATTACGCACCTATGCGTATATATGCACCGTTTACGGGGCAATAATGACCGTTTAACGGTGAGATACGCAAAAACGCGCACAGACGCGCGTGTTTGTGCGAATATAGAGCTGTCAGAAATGCAAGACGTTCTATGACACAGGAGACACATAATGGCAGATTCCAAGCAGGCTCCACTCGACGCCGCGGCAGCCGCAAAGGCAGCGTTCGCTTCGGTCCAGGGTAAGCCATTCCCCGATGATATCTTTACGGCTCCCGAGCTTCGTTGGGCTGTGATCGGGTGCGGCGTTATCGCCAACCAGATGGCCCAGTCTCTAGCTCTTGCCGGCCGCAAGCTTGCGGGCGTCGCAAACCGTACGCTATCCAAGGCTCAAGCTTTTGCCGAGCAGTATGGCATCGAGAAGGTCTATGAGACGGTCGAGGACCTCTACGCCGATCCGGATATCGACGCCGTCTATATCACCACGCCGCACAACACGCATATCACCTACCTGCGAGCCGCTCTGGCAGCTGGCAAGCACGTGCTCTGCGAAAAGGCCATTACCCTCAACTCTGCCGAGCTCGACGAGGCCCGTGCCATCGCCGACGAGCACAACGTGGTCCTTATGGACGCCACCACGGTGCTCCACATGCCGCTGTATCAAGAGCTGCGCCGTCGCATGGATGCGGGCGAGTTTGGCCGCATGAACCTCGCTCAGCTCAACTTTGGTAGCTACAAGGAGTACGGCGACCTGACCAACCGTTTCTATAATCGCAACCTCGCTGGCGGTGCCATGCTCGATATTGGCGTATACGCCCTGTCCGTCATGCGCCTGTTTATGGCCAGCCAGCCAGCCGAGGTCGTGTCTCTGGGCAATACCTGCGAGACTGGCGTTGACGTCGCGGGTGGCATTGTCTGCCGCAATGCCGAGCAGCAGCTGGGCGTTGTGAGCCTTACGCTCCACTCCAAGCAGCCCAAGCGCTCGGTCATCAGCTTCGATAAGTGCTATATCGAGGTCAACGAGTATCCGCGTGCCGACCATGCGACCATCGTGTGGACTGCGGACGGTCACCGTGAGGAGGTCCACGCTGGCACCGAGGCATACGCTCTGTGCTACGAGATGGCCGACCTGGAGAAGGCGGTTGCCGGCGATGATTCGAAGCGCGAGCTTCTGGGCTATGCTTCTGATGTTATGGAGCTGATGACCAAGCTCCGCGCCGACTGGGGAGTCGTGTACCCCGAGGAGGAGTAAGCGATGCTTGCGGAAGATAGGCTCAACGCGATCGTGACGATGGTGCAGCAGGCCGGCTCGGTTACCGTGCCGGAGCTTGCTGAAGCCCTGGGCGTGACGGCGTCTACCATTCGGCGCGACCTGCAGGCGCTCGACCGTGCACACCGTATCGCCAAGGTGCACGGAGGCGCGACGAGTCTGGAGCGTGCGCACGTGACGCGCGACCTGACGATCAACGAGCGCAGTGATCTCCATAACGATGACAAGGAGCGCATCTGCGCCCGTGCGGCGGCGCTTGTGGAGCCCGAGAGCTTTGTGTACATCGATTCAGGTTCGACGACGCTTAGGCTCATCGAGCATCTTCCGCGCCTTGAGGGCGTCACCTATGTGACCGACTCCGTGCTCCATGCTCAGCATCTCGCTCTGCGCGGCATGCGCACCGTGGTGCTGGGCGGCGAGCTCAAGCCCGAGACCGAGGCGCTCGTCGGTCCCGACGCCTTGGCAACCCTGGACCGCTATAACTTCAACTGCGGCTTTTGGGGTTCCAATGGCATCGCCGCCGAGCAAGGTCTCACCACACCGGATATCGAGGAAGCGCAAGCCAAGCGTATCTCGATGCGCCATACCGCCAAACGCTTCGTAATCTCAGACGCCAGCAAATTCGGCATGGTGGCGCCCGTCAAGTTCGCGGACTTCCGCGACGCAACGATTATTACCGCGGGCGAGGTGCCAGCCAAGTACCAGTCGATGGACAACGTCATCACGGTCTAGCGACAGGGCAAGGTCAAAACCATTTAGGTTCCTAAATAGAAAAGCGGCAACACCCTCGATGGGCGATGCCGCTTTTGTTGTCTGCCGTTTTGTCTAAATCTGTAACAACTAGACCGTTAAAAGTGGGCTAGGTGTTACAGATTGAGATACTTCCGAACCTTGCCGTCCCTTTGTCTCGATCTGTAACATCTGGGACCGATTTTGACGAGTAATTGTTACAGATTGAGATTTTCCCTTGAGGGGGATTCGAATGTCTCGATCTGTAACGGATAGACCGGAAAATGGGTTCTAACTGTTACAGATCGAGACGTTTTGGGACCGTGGCTGAGCTGTTGCGACAAAGCCACCACCAAGGCGCCCGTCCCTTATTGGCAGGTTTTAGGGCTCCCAGGGGCAAGGGGCTTCGATGTGGATGTGCTCGCCGGTTACGGGATGCGTGAAGGACACGCTGTGGGCGTGGAGCATCAGTCCGCAGGGACGCGGCGTGCCGTACAGGTCGTCGCCCACCAGGGGATGACGCTCGCTCGCCAGATGCACGCGGATCTGGTGTTTGCGGCCGGTGAGCAGCTCGACATCGATATACGAGCGCGTGGGCAGGCCACGACGGCTCTTAAGGCGCTTGAGCACCTTCACGCGCGTTTGAGACGGCTTGCCGCTGGCACCGACGCGCATCTTTCGGCTGTCGTGACGGTCGCGGGCGATGGGCTTGTCGATGAGCTTTTCGTTCCAGTCGATCTTGCCCTCGGCGAGCGCCAGGTAGTGCTTTTCGAAAGCGTGGTCGATGACCATCTGGTCAAAGGCGGGCTGCGTCTGCTTGTCGAGCGAGAACAGCACCACGCCGGTGGTGTCGCGGTCCAGGCGGTTGAGCGGCTGCATGTCGGTCGCGGCAAACCCGTCGCCCATCGCCAGCAGCAGGTCGCTGGCGTAGTCGGTGAGCGTGCGCTCGCCGGTGCCGTCTCCGTGGACGATCATGCCGGCAGGCTTGTCGATGGCCATGAGCCAGGCGTCGCAGTAGAGGACTTGAGGTTCTTCGTTCACGTGTAAGCCTTTCGGTTAGCTGATTCCCACAAACATGCAGCCCGAGGTCGCCCCGCGTAGGCGGGCGGCGGGCTTGCGGCCGGCCTGCGCCGCTTCGACGGCACGACGGACGCGGGCGACGGCACGGCCCACCTCATCTGCCTCGAGCAGCGTTCCGTCCACCATGAGACGACGCACGCCGGCATCGAGCAGCTGAGGAACCTGCGGCGTGAGGTCGATGGGGTAGGCATCGTACAGGCGAGAGCGGCCGTGGATGTCGGTGCGGACGGGCATGACCTTGCCGTCGATATTCTTGAGCGAGAGCTTGCGGGCACGCAGACGGCAGTTGGCACAATCGTGGATGCAGCCGTTGGCAACCTGCAGAATGCAATGCTCGCTTGTCATGACGCGCGGGCGGCCAAAGACGGTGATGCCCAGAGCCGCGGGCGCGGCGGCTCCGAGAGAGACGATCTCGTCGAGCGTGATCTCGGGCGAGAGCCAAAACGCACCGGCTCCGCGCTCGGCAAGCGCCTCCATGCAGGGCGTGTTGTGCACCGGCAGACAAGAGCGAATCTCGGCCGTGGCGCCGGCATGCGCGGCTACGGCGAGCTCGGAGATATTGCCGACGGCGACGGTGGCTCCGGCATTGATCCAGGAATCGACGCGCTCGTGGTCGACGGCGCGGCAGACCTCGTCGAGTACGGGAACGATACCCTGCTCAAATGCATCGGCAGGGGAGAGTCCGACAGCCTCGAGCACATCGGTGGTCATGTAGATGCGCGTGGCGCCCTCGGCACGAGCTGCCTCGGCGACTTCGAGCGTGGTGACGGCGGCGCAGATCTGCGGCTCGTCGCGGTAATGCTCGGGCATAGCGCGCGTACATTTGTCGAGCACCGGAATCTCGAGCGTTTTCGCGCGCTCCTCGTACGGCGCCAGAATGGCCTCTTCCAGCGCCTTGCAGGCGGCGGCGCGCACCTTGTGCACAGCGGAGAAGCCCATGCCGCAGCCCTCATCGAGCGCCACATCAAAGCTCGCAGCCTCAAAGGGAGAGGAGCCCATGCGCCCGACGTGCTCTACCAGATCGGATGCCTCGACGGCGCGGGTCTTGGCAGCCTCGACGGTAAAGCCGGTGGCGGTGGCAGTGAGCGCGGGGTCGTCGCAGCAGGTGAGCGTAACGGTAAACGGCTTGCCCAGACGCGCCACGACGGACACATCTACGGCGCGGCGGCGCAGCACGTCGCGCTTGAGCGCGGCGCCGGCGGCGTCGATGGCGCGCTGGCTGCGGATGACGCGCACGCGGCAGCCCTCGGGCATGCTGCGGGGCACGCGGCACTCGATGATGTCACCGGCGGCGGCATCATCGGCGGCAATGGTGGTTAGGAACTGGTCAAACTTGTTATCGTGGCGAAGCTCCAGCAGGTCGCCCTTGTCCACGGGCTCAAACAGCTCAATGCGGGCGATGGCGGCGCGGCGACGGCGATCGTCGGGCTTGAGTCCGCGTACATCGCGGTTGGCCAGACGGCTGCCCAGCACCGTGCCCACGATCTGGCCGCGGTTGTTGGAACGCTCATAGCTCATCATCTCGTCGCCCGAGGTGCCGTCCTGATAGGCGTGCGTAAAGTCGCGGTTGAAGCAGCGCTTGAGCTGGCGCTGACGGGCGGCTTCCTCGTCCTTGGCAACGGTGGCTCCGGATAGCATGTCGTCAATTTCGTGACGATACACATCGACGATGGAATACACGTAATCGGGGGCCTTCATGCGGCCCTCGAGCTTGAGCGATGCGGCGCCGGCGTCATACAAACGGCGAACAAGCTGTGAGGTGTTGGTGTCACGCGGGCATAGCGCACGCTCACGGCCGGCAGGGGAGAGCGTGCGACCGTTCTCGTCGATCAGCTCGTAAGGCAGGCGACAGGGCTGGGCGCACATGCCGCGGTTGGCCGACCGTCCCGCCATGGCAAAGCTCGACAGCAGGCATAGGCCCGAGTAGCAAAAGCAGATGGCACCATGGCTAAAGACCTCGAGGTCGACATCGGGTGCGGCGTCGTGGATGGCAGCGATCTCGTCAATGGAGAGCTCGCGCGACAAGGTCACGCGGTCGGCGCCCTGCTCGCGGCACCAAAGGGTTCCGCGGTCGTCGTGGATGTTTGCTTGGGTTGAGATGTGCGTCTCGATGCCGGGCATCGTGCGCTTGACCTCAAAGAACAGGCCCCAGTCCTGGATGATGAAGGCATCGGCGCCCAGCGTGGAGCAGCGATGGATGAGTTGCAGCGCATCGTCCATCTCGGACTGCTTGATGACGATGTTGACCGTGACGTAGACGCGCGAGCCGGCCAGGTGTGCAGCACGGCAGGCCTGCTCAAAGGCCTCGTCGGTAAAGTTGGTTGCCTTGCGGCGGGCGTTGAAACTGCCCATGCCGCAGTAGATGGCGTCTGCCCCCGCGGCGAGTGCGGCGGCAAAGGGCTCGGGCCCTCCGGCGGGCGCTAAAAGCTCGGGTCTGCGGTTGGTGGTTCGACTGGCGGTTGCGGTCATATCCTGCCTTTCAAAATGCTCAGATATTCAAAAGTATAGTGGTGCCGTTGCGGCAGGCGATGCCCGTGCTCCAAGCGGGATAAAGTCTTCAGCAGCTTGGGCTGGCTGACCCCGTGGAGAACCGTTCAGCGGTTCGGGGAAACCGTTGGGCGATAAAATATTCTCGCAAGCTGATAATATTCTTGCATCAAACAGAAACCTTGAGTACTATCCCAATCAAGCGCGGTGTTCAGACCGAATTGTGCCTCCCGGTGTGAAAGCCGCGCTCACGCTTTCTCAACTGATCGTAAGGAGATAAACATGAGCAAGACCGTCGTGTCTTCCGATAACGCACCCGCAGCCATCGGCCCGTATTCCCCCGGTATCCAGGCCGGCAACATGGTGTTCCTGTCCGGCCAGCTGGGCATCGATCCCGCGACCGGCAAGATGCCCGAGGGCGTCGAGGCCCAGGCCAAGCAGTCCCTCGCCAACGTCGAGGCCTTGCTGACCGCTGCCGGCGCCACCTTTGCCGATGTCGTCAAGACCACGGTCTACCTGGCCGACATTGCCGACTTCGCTGCCGTGAACGAGATCTACGCCTCCAAGTTCGAGGCTCCGTTCCCCGCGCGCAGCGCCTTCCAGGTTGCCGCCCTTCCGGCTGGCGGTCTGGTCGAGATCGAGGTCGTCGCCGCTCTCTAAGGCGTTGGCCACAACTAAACATGACATGCAAAAAGACCCTGCAGCGCGTGCGAGCTGCAGGGTCTTTTGTCAAGTGACGGGTCGCTTGTGGAGCCGCGCTCCATTTTGCTCGTTAGCCCTCCTTGCGAACTTTTTGCAGGTAGCGGTAGACGCTGGGCTCCGAGATGCCCAGCGCGGTGGCGGCGCAGGCCACGGCGCCCTTGAGCATGAACACCCCGTTGCCGTTGAGGTGGCGAATGACGTCCACGCGGTCGCTCTGACCAAGCGACGCTACATCCAGCCCGCGCGCGCTCAGCAACTCGGCAATGCTGCGGTCGATGAGCTCCTGTGTGGACTCCGAAAGGCTTTCGACCTCGATAGGGGCGGGCTCCGTGCGCGTCGGCGCTGCGTCGAAGCACGCCATGAGCTGCTGCGCCATGGCGTTGATGGAGCGTACTGTGGAAAGGTCGGTGTTGACGCAGAGCATACCGACGATCTCGTCATTCTCGCGGATAAAGTACGTCGCTGACTCCAACGTCTTGCCGCCGGCACCGCGCCCCTCGTAGCCCGTAATAAACGGCAGGTCGCGATACTTGGGGTCGTGCATGATCTTGAGCGCCAGATCGGTGGCGGGGCCGCCGACCTTGCGGCCGCTCACGATGCCGTTGCGAATATCGACGATGGCGTGGTCGGGATCCGAGAAATCGTGCAGCACGATTTCACTGTTTTTGCCGAGTATCTGCTCCAGAAAATCGACCATCGGCAAAAAGCGGCGTACGGTCTCGTTCACGGGCAACTCCTTTGAGTGAAATCGGAAATGTTCATAACAATTTTTTCTCATGGTAACACGCTGCCCATCATCTCGTATATCCGCAGGTACATTGCGTAATACAGATGAGCGGTAGATATTTGGCGGTAAACGGTTGACCAAAAGAAAAGTTAGATGTTATTTTGACCAGACACTTTCATGACCTGCGGAAATGCGTTATTTCAGCTGAAGAATAGTCTGATAACAAAAAATTATTATTGAGAATGAGAATCATCTTTAATACGATATGCAATGAAGGCACAACCTCAACCCCGCACTGCGTCACAATAGAGCGTTAGATGCGAAAACAACTACTTCGAGGATTGGTGGTCAAATGACCCAGGAGACGGTTACGAACGGCACTGAAGCGCTGTTCACTCGCGAAGGCATGCCTCCCGTTAAGGAAATGATCCCGTGTGCCCTTCAGCACGTACTGGCATCGTTTGCCGGCATCATTACCCCGGCGGTCATCATGGCCGGCGTCTACGGCTTTAATAGCCAGCAGAGCACCGACATCATCCAGGTCGCGCTCATTCTTTCGGCGATCGATACGGCCCTTCAGGCCTTCGCTCCCTTCCGTCGCATCGGCGGCGGCCTGCCCATCGTCATGGGCGTTTCGTTCGCGTTCCTGCCGGCCCTGCAGGCCATGGGTGCCTCGGGCTTTAGCTTTGGTGCGCTGCTGGGTGGCGAGATCGTCGGCGGCGCCGTCGCGGTCCTCTTTGGTCTGGCCTACAGCAAGATCAAGTGGCTGTTCCCACCCGTCGTGACCGGTACGGTCATCTTCTCCATTGGCGTCTCTCTCTATCCCACGGCCGTCAAGTATATGGCCGGCGGTATGGGTACGCCGCTGTGGGGCACCCCGCAGGCCTGGTGCGTCGCTCTTATCACCTTCGCCGTGGTCTTTGCGCTCGCCAACTTTGGCAAGGGCACGCTCAAGCTGGGCTCCGTGTTCTTTGGCATGATCGTTGGCATGATCGTCTCCATCCCCTTTGGCATGATCGACTTCTCCAGCGTCGCCACCGCTCAGGTCTTCGCCCTTCCCAAGCTCATGCCCTACGCGCTCGAGTTTGATCCCGAGGTCTGCATTACCCTCGCCGTCGTGTTCCCCATGGTTGCTATTCAGGTTATCGGTGACGTCTCCGCCGCCTGCCTGGGCTCCATCGACCGTATGCCCACCGAGCGTGAGCTCTCCGGCGCTATCGTGTCCCAGGGCCTCACCTCTATGGTCGGCGGCCTGCTGGGCGGTCTTCCCACCAGCGCCCTTGGCCAGAATGTGGGCATCATCTGCTCCAACAAGGTCGTCAACAAGTGGGTCTTTGTGATCATCGCGGCCGTCTTTGCCATCGCCGGCCTGTTCCCGCAGCTTTCTGCCGTCCTTTCCGCTATCCCGCAGCCCGTCATCGGCGGCGCGACCGTCGGCGTCTTTGGCACCATCACCATGAACGGCGTGCGCATGTTCACCCGCGAGGGCCTCACGCAGCGCACTACCACTATCGTCGGCACCTCCGTCGTCTTTGGCCTGGGTATCTGGATGGCCAGCGGTTGCCTTGCCGGCGAGGGTATGCCCGCCTGGGTGTCCACCGTCATCGGCTCCAATGCCGTAACCCCCACCGCCATCATGGCCATTGTCCTTAACCTGATCCTTCCGCAGACGCCGGTCGTGGCTCAGCATATCGATGCTGCCAAGGACGCTGCCGTGGATCTGGTCTTGCCCGAGAGCAAGAAGTAACCAATTCGGTGCTATTCGTCGGCGGACGCATCGCCTCGTCCGCCGACGTCATGCGGCGCCAAGCCGCACTTCAAAGGGTTTGTCCCTTTGGTGAAGCGTTGACGGGAGAGGGCCCGTTTCCGGTGTAGGCCGGCGCTTCGCACTCCGCCATGTCAGAGGTGTCAAACCCCGCCCCTGATGTTGAAGGGAGCATCCATGCTTCTGGTCGCTAACGGTTCCGTCTTTACTCGCAACGCTCAGACCCCGTTCATTCCAAACGGTGCGGTCGCCATTGACGGAGATACGATCGTCGAAGTGGGCCCCGAGCGCGAGCTCAAGGCCAAGTACCCGGATGCCGAGTACGTCGACGCCCAGGGCAACCTCATCATGCCCGGACTTATCAACTGCCACACCCACATCTACTCGGGTCTGGCCCGCGGCCTTGCCATTAAGGGCTGCAACCCCACCAACTTCCTGGAGAATCTTGAGCAGCAGTGGTGGAAGATCGATGACAACCTGACGCTCGACGGCACCAAGGCCAGCGCCTATGCCACGATTCTTGACTCCATCCGCGATGGCGTCACCACGATCTTCGATCACCATGCGAGCTTCTGCGAGATCCCGGGAAGCCTCTTCACCATTAAGGACGCAGCTCAGGAGCTGGGCATGCGTTCGTGCCTGTGCTACGAGGTCTCCGACCGCCGCGGTCAGGAAAAATGCGACCAGGCCATTGCCGAGAACGCCGAGTTTGCCCAGTGGGCCGCCAAGGAGCGTCACGATAACGATAACCACATGATCGCCGCCATGTTTGGCGGTCACGCCACCTTTACGCTGTCGGACGAGACCATGGACAAGATGGCTGAGGCCAACAACGGCCTGACCGGCTTCCACATCCATGTGTGCGAGGGCATGAACGACGTGTGGGATTCCCGCCTCAACCGCGGTGGCATCAGCCCCGTCGAGCGCCTGCTGCAGCACAACCTGCTGGGTCCCGACACCATGCTGGGCCACTGCATCCACGTGACGCCTGCCGAGATGGATATCGTCAAGGAGTCCGGCACCTGGCTCGTCAACAACCCCGAATCCAATATGGGCAACGCCGTGGGCTGCGCCCCCGTGCTCGAATTCTTCCGCCGCGGCATTCCTGTGTGCATGGGTACCGATGCCTACACCCACGATATGCTCGAGAGCCTTAAGGTCTTCCTGATCATTCAGCGCCACAACGCCGCCATGCCCAACGTGGGCTGGTGCGAGGCCATGACCATGCTGTTCGAGAACAACGCCAAGATGGCGAGCAAGTACTTCGATCGCAAGCTCGGTGTGCTCGAGGCCGGCGCTGCCGCCGACGTCATCGTCATGGACTACAAGCCCTTTACGCCGCTGAGCGAGGAGAACATCGACGGCCACATGCTCTTTGGCATGATGGGCAAAAACTGCCGCACCACCATCATCAACGGCCGCGTCCTGTACAAGGATCGCGAGTTCGTTGGGATTGATGAGGACAAGATCAACGCGTGGACCATGGCTGAGTCCAAGAAGCTCTGGAGCACGCTCAACGATCGCGCCTACTAATTACAAGTAGATTCACGCGCGTCGGATGTTTCGCCGCATCCGACGCGCGTATAGGCGGCCTCCGCGGGGTCGCCGGCGCTGTGCTAGCGCTACACCGTATTTGCGCCCGCCGCGCGGTCTCGCCGGGCGTTACAGAGAGGAGCTCATTATGAGCGACATCATGAGGCCGATCCCGTTTTCGCAGCTGATGAACTGGATTATCGAGGAGCACAAGACTCAGGGCGCCGTCTTTGGCGTGCGCAAGATGGTCACGACCAACCAGGAGGGTGCGCTTCCCATTTTTGACGAGCGCATCGAGACTCCGTTTGGCCCGGCTGCCGGCCCCAATACGCAGCTTGCCCAGAACATCGTGGCCTCTTATGTGGCTGGTTCCCGCTTCTTTGAGCTCAAGACCGTTCAGGTTATGGACGGCGAGGAGCTCTCCAAGTGTGTGAACAAGCCCTGCATTGTGGCGCAGGACGAGTGCTACAACTGCGAGTGGTCGACCGAGCTCGAGGTTCCGCAGGCCTTTGCCGAGTACGTGAAGGCATGGTTTGCCTGCCACCTGATCGCTCGCGAGTACGGCCTGGGCAGCCCGGACGGCTTTGTCTTCAACATGTCCGTGGGCTATGACCTGGAGGGCATCAAGAGCCCCAAGGTCGATGCCTACATCGAGGGCATGAAGGACGCCAGCGGCTCCGACGTCTGGAACGAGTGCCGCACGTGGGCGCTCGCCAACCTGGACAAGTTTGAGCATGTCGATGCTGCGTTTGTCGAGTCCATCCCGGCGCGCGTCTCCAACTCCATTACCGAGTCTACGCTGCATGGCTGCCCGCCGGCGGAGATCGAGCGCATCGCGACCTATCTGATCACCGAGAAGGGCCTCAGCACCTACATCAAGTGCAACCCCACGCTGCTGGGCTATGAGTTTGCACGTCAGCGCCTCAACGAGCTGGGCTTTGACTACATCGTCTTCGATGACACGCACTTCCGCGAGGACCTGCAGTGGGTCGACGCTGTGCCCATGTTCGAGCGCCTGATTGCTCTGTGCGCCGAGCGCGGTCTTGAGTTTGGTGTCAAGCTGACCAACACGTTCCCCGTCGACGTGACGAGGAACGAGCTGCCCTCCACCGAGATGTACATGTCCGGCCGTTCGCTGTTCTCGCTGACCATTGAGGCTGCCCGTCGCATTACCGAGCAGTTCGATGGCAAGCTGCGCATTAGCTACTCTGGCGGTGCCACGGTCTACAACATCCGCGCCCTGTACGATGCCGGCATTTGGCCCGTTACCCTGGCGACTGACGTGCTCAAGCCCGGTGGCTACGAGCGCTTTAGCCAGATGGCTGGTGAGTTTACCGATCTGGACGGCAAGCCGTTCGCGGGCGTCTCTCTCGAGGCCGTGACTGCGATTCAGACCGATTCGCTCACCAACCCGCTCTACAAGAAGCCGCTGCGCCCGCTGCCCGACCGCAAGGTCGCCGGCAAGAGCCCGCTTTCCGACTGCTTTACCACGCCGTGCCGTACGAGCTGCCCCATTCAGCAGGACATTCCCGCCTACCTGGCGGCTATTGACGAGGGCCGCTACGAGGACGCGCTCAACATCATCATCGAGCGCAATGCCCTGCCGTTCATTACCGGCACCATCTGCCCGCATCCCTGCGGCCGTGCCTGCGAGCGTGCATTTTACGAGCCCGAGGGCGCCCAGATTCGCGCCAGCAAGCTCAAGGCCGCCCGCGAGGCCATGACCGCCGTGCTGCCCAAGCTGCGCGCCCAGGCCATCGCAAACGACGGCGAGCGCAACGTTGCCGTTATCGGCGGCGGCCCGGCCGGCCTGGCGACGGCGTTCTTCCTGACGCGTGCCGGCGTGCCCGTCACCATCTTCGAGGCCCGCGACTCTCTCGGCGGCGTGGTCCGTCACGTGATCCCCGAGTTCCGTATCGCGAGCGACGATATCTCCCACGATGCTGAGCTCTGCCTGGCCTTTGGCGCCAAGGTGCAGCTCAACGCTCGCGTTGATTCCATCGACGAACTCAAGGCTCAAGGCTTTACTGACGTGGTCGTGGCCACCGGTGCCTGGATGCCCGGCTCTGCGGGCTTGGGCGAGGGTGCCGAGCTCGATGTGCTGGAGTTCCTCGAGGCCGCCAAGAAGGGCGAGAAACTCGAGCTGGGCGAGGACGTCGTGGTCATTGGCGCCGGCAACACCGCCATGGACGCGGCCCGCGTGGCCAAGCGCCTGGCCGGCGTGAAGAACGTGCGCCTGGTGTATCGCCGCACCAAGAAACAGATGCCCGCCGACGAGGAAGAGCTCGATCTTGCTCTTGCCGACGGCGTTGAGTTCTGCGAGCTGCTGGCTCCCAAGGCACTCAACGGCGCCGTGCTGACCTGCGACGTTATGGAACTTGGCGAGCCGGATGCAAGCGGCCGCCGCAGCCCCGTCGCCACGGGCGAGACTGTCGAGCTTCCCGCCACCACGGTGATCTGCGCCGTGGGCGAGGGCATCGATGCCAGCCTGTACGACGCCGCGGGCGTCGAGCACGACCGTCGCGGCCGCCTTGCCGCCACCTCCACCGGCGTCGAGGGCGTCTGGGCTGCGGGCGACTGCCGTCGCGGTCCTGCCACCGTGGTCGAGGCCATCGCCGATGCCGCCGAGGTTGCCCGTGCCATCGCCGGCGTGGACTTTAACAAGTACGCCGACTGCAACGAGCAGGCCGGCCGCGAGGACACCTGCTACGAGCGCAAGGGGTCGCTGTGCCGCGACAAGCGCAACTGCACCAAGACCCGCTGCCTGGGCTGCGGCTCGGTGTGCGAGGTCTGCTGCGACGTGTGCCCCAACCGCGCCAACGTGGCAATTAAGGTGCCGGGTCTCGCCAAGCATCAGGTCGTTCACGTCGACGGCATGTGCAACGAGTGCGGCAACTGCGCCGTGTTCTGCCCCTACCAGGAGGGTCGTCCCTACAAGGACAAGCTCACCCTGTTCTGGAGCGAGCAGGACATGGAGAACTCCGAGAACGAGGGCTTCCTGGCCGTGGACGAGGGCCACTTTAAGGTCCGCGTCGCCGGCACGGTCCGCACCGTCTCGGTCGATGCCGTCAACACCGGCCTTCCCGAGGCCGTCCGCCTGACCATCAGGGCTGTGCGCGACAACTATCCGTACCTCCTTAAGAAATAGGCGAGTCTCTTATGGCCAAATCCATTCAACATAACGTGGCCTACGTTGCCTGTGGAAGTGGTTGCGCTTCCGCAGGCGGCGACGCCCGCTGCAGCGAAGGCTGCATTGGCTGTGGCGCCTGCGTCACGGCCTGCCCTCACGGCGCCATTGCGCTGGTCGATGGCATCGCCCGCGTGGATCGCTCCAAGTGCACGGGCTGTGGCCTGTGCGGCATGGCGTGCCCGCAGCGCGTGATTGCCTTCGTCCCCGGCTACCAGAACATCCTGGTGCGCTGCAACAACACCGATAAGGGCGCCATTGCGCGCAAGGTCTGCGACACGAGCTGCATCGGTTGCGGCATGTGCGCCAAAAAGTGCCCTGCCGGCGCTATCCGCATCGAGGACAACTGTGCCCACATCGACGGTGCGGACTGCCTGTCGTGCGGCATGTGCGCCGTCGTCTGCCCGCATGGCGCCATCCACGACCGCACCGGCATCGCCGCCGGCGTGTAGAAGGGAATCACCATGGCACAGGAATTCACTTTTACCGTTAACGGCGTCGAGCGCACGACGACCCAAAACAAACCGCTGCTGCGCTACCTGCGCGACGACCTGCATATCCATTCCGCCAAGGACGGCTGCTCCGAAGGTGCTTGCGGTACCTGCACCATCCATGTGGACGGTGCGGCCGTCAAGGCGTGCGTACTGACCACCGCTCTTGCCGCCGGCCGTAACATCGTGACTGTTGAGGGCCTGCCCCAAGACGTGCGCGAAGCCTTTGTGTACGCCTTTGGCGCCGTGGGCGCCGTGCAGTGCGGTTTTTGCATCCCCGGCATGGTCATGGCGGGTGCGGCGCTCATCGCCGAGGACCCCGAGCCCACCGAGGAGCAGATTAAGTACGCCATTCGCGGTAACGTCTGCCGCTGCACCGGCTACAAAAAGATTATCGAGGGCATCTCGCTGGCCGCTGCGGTGCTCCGCGGCGAAAAGCAGATCGATGAGGACCTGGAGCGCGGCGATGACTACGGCGTGGGCAAGCGCGCCTTCCGTATCGACGTGCGCAAGAAGGTGCTCGGCGAGGGCAAGTATCCCGACGACATCGACGAGCTCGATCAGCCAGGCCTGACCTATGCCAGCGCCGTGCGCTCCAAGTATCCGCGCGCCCGTGTGCTCTCCATCGATACCTCCAAGGCCGAGGCCCTGCCCGGCGTGGTGGGCATCCTGCGCGCCGAGGACGTGCCGGTCAACCAGGTCGGCCACCTTATCCAGGACTGGGACGTCATGATCGCCCAGGGTGATATCACCCGCTGCGTGGGCGATGCCATCGTGCTGGTGGTTGCCGAGGACGAGGCGACGCTCGAGAAGGCCAAGAAGCTCGTAAAGATTGACTACGAGCCGCTGGAGCCCGTGCGCAACATTGTCGAGGCCAGGGCCGCCGACGCCCCGCGCCTTCACGACAGCTTCTTTGCCTTCGGCAACACGGTGGAGCTCAAGGACAACGTGTGCCAGAGCCGTCACGTGACGCGCGGCGACGCCGCCAAGGCGCTGGCGGAGAGCGCGTTTACCGTGACGCAGCGCTTTACCACGCCCTTTACCGAGCATGCCTTCTTGGAGCCCGAGTGCGCCGTCGCCTTCCCGTACAAGAACGGCGTCAAGGTGCAGTCGACCGACCAGGGTGCCTACGACACGCGCAAAGAGTGTGCCCACATGTTTGGCTGGGACAACGAGCCCGAGCGCGTGGTCGTCGAGACCATGCTCGTGGGTGGCGGCTTTGGCGGCAAGGAGGACGTGTCCATCCAGCACCTGGCCGCGCTCGCCGCATATAAGTTCCAGCGTCCCGTGAAGTGCAAACTCACGCGCGCCGAGTCGCTCGCGTTCCATCCCAAGCGCCACGCCATGGACGGCACCTTTACGTTGGGCTGCGACGCCGAGGGCAACTTTACCGGTCTGGACTGCGAGATCAACTTTGACACCGGCGCCTACGCGTCGCTGTGCGGCCCGGTGCTCGAGCGTGCCTGCACGCATGCCGTCGGCCCCTACAAGTACCAGAACACTGACATTCGCGGCTTTGGCTACTACACCAACAACCCGCCCGCCGGCGCGTACCGCGGCTTTGGCGTTTGCCAGTCCGAGTTTGCGCTCGAGAGCCTGATCGACCTGCTGGCAGAAAAGGTCGGCCTGGATCCGTGGGAGATTCGCTACCGAAACGCTATCGAGCCGGGCGAGGTTTTGCCCAACGGCCAGATTGCCGACTGCTCCACGGCGCTGAAGGAGACACTGCTCGAGGTCAAGGATGCCTACTACGCGCATCCCGGACACGCCGGTATCGCCTGCGCCATGAAGAATGCCGGTGTGGGCGTGGGCCTGCCCGATGCCGGCCGCTGCAAGATTCGCATCGAGGACGGCGTGGCCGTGGTCTATGCCGCCACATCCGACATCGGCCAGGGCTGCAACACCGTCTTTTTGCAGGACGTTGCCGAGGCATGCGGTCTGCCGCTTCGCTACATTGCCAACGGCGAGTGCTCCACCGAGAACGCTCCCGACTCCGGCACCACGTCTGGCTCGCGTCAGACGGTCGTGACCGGCGAGGCCGTGCGCGGTGCCGCCTTCCTGCTGCGCGATGCCATGCTTGACATCGAGGCCGGCAAGTCTGCGCCCGCCGCTCCCGTGAATGCGCATGGCGACGGCGTCAAGATCGAGTACGACGACGGTCGCGCCTATCAGCTGCACACGCAGGAGCTCGTCGCCGGCCAGGGTATGCATCCTCAGGACCCTGCGGCCACCATCAAGGCGCTCGAGGGATGCGAGTTTGGCTACGTGTACCTGGAGCCGACCGACAAGCTGGGTGCGGATGTTCCCAACCCCAAGAGCCACATCTGCTACGGCTTTGCCACGCATGTGGTTATTTTGGACGACGACGGCCGCGTGAGTGAGGTCTATGCCGCGCACGATTCCGGCAAGGTGGTCAACCCCATCTCCATCCAGGGTCAGATCGAAGGTGGCGTACTCATGGGTATGGGCTATGCGCTTACCGAGGACTGGCCGCTCAAGGACTGTGTACCCCAGGCAAGGTACGGTACGCTCGGACTGTTCCGTGCGCCCGAGATTCCGGATATCCACGCCATTTACGTGGAGAAGGACGAGCTACTGCCTGTGGCATATGGCGGCAAGGGCATCGGCGAGATCGCAACGATCCCCACGGCGCCCGCCGTACAGAACGCCTACCGCGCGTTTGACGGCAAGCTGCGTCCAAATCTGCCCATGGTGGATACGCCCTACAGCCGCGTCCGCAACCGCGGGTAGGGCGGGGTGCGGACAGCCATTGTTGACGGGCTGTTCGCGCTCAACATCAACTGCATATGCTGCGCCTTTGGCCCCGGCCCCATCGCGAGTCGGGGCCTTTTGTCTGGAGCGGAGGCCGCGTCTCGAAACGGGTCGTGCTTTCCTTTTGAGCCTCGGGACTGCGGACGATTTCTTGGACCGTTACGCGGCCCTTCCCAGCGCGGAGCGGAGCTCGGCCGGCGTGCGGCCACCGAGCGCATCGCTGCGCCTCTCCGTATTGTATCGGCCGATCCAGCCCCCCCGAGCTCCTCGATGAAGCGGGCGGGGGTCCATTCCGACCAGTCCCTGCCGTGCCAGAACTCCTTCTTGAACAGGCCGAAGAAGCCCTCCATCGCCGCGTTGTCCGGGCTGCAGCCCTTGGCGGACATGCTCCTGGCGAGGCCGTGCCCCTCGCAGATCGAGATCCGTCCGGGCCAGCGGTACGGAAAAGTGTCGAAATAGGCACCTTAAAACTTCGGAAAAAGTGTCAAATTCGATTGGAAAAATATCCGGAAAAGAGTAGCTGGATGACAAAACAGCACTTAGAAGCCGGTGCTGGATGCGGGATCTTGCGGCCGCCTTCAGTCCTCGCTACTCGTCGTCTCCGTCGTTGGGGTCGCCCTTGAGGGTGTTGATGTCCAGGTACTGGTTGTCGTCCTCTTTTTGCTGGGTCTCCGACTCCGCTTGGGTGGGGCCGCGGAACAGCTGGAATCCCTCAAACGCAATGACGCCGAGCAGGGCAATGACAATGGCGATAAAGGCAACCTTGACTGCCTGCGGAAATTCCGAGAAACGCAGCGCCTTTTCCTCGGCGTAATAATCGGCGAAGCGCTCTTCGCCCGTGCTTTTGGTATACGCCGGTGCGGACGCGGCCTCCGGGTCATATTCCGGTGCAGGCGTGGCAGCGTACGGATCGTTGAGATAATCGCTCGATGCGGTGCCATAATCCTCGGTCTCGATGCGACTGGTGCCAGCATAGTCATCGGAATAATCGGAATATGCCGCACCGCCCTCATAGTCCGCGGCGCTCGTGTTGGCGGCAAAAAGCGGGTTAACTGGAACGTCGAGCGCCGGCATGCCGGTAGAGGTCTCATCCAGATCGGCTGCAGCCCAGGAATCGTAGGCAACCTGACGGGCAACGGGCTCATCGAGCCTTGTGACCGGAGGCTTGCGTGCCGCAGGAACGGGCAACTGCTGGGCGTTGTACATAACGGTGCTGTCGGCCGATTTGCCCTGCGTCGCCGCAGCGAGAAATGCCGCCGTCTCGGACGGGTCGCTTGCGGGGCGGGGAGCGGGCGTGGGCGCCGAAGTGGGCGTGGGTGTAGGCGCGGGCGTCGAAACAGCCGACTGCGCAGGAGCCGGCGTAGATGCGGTCTTAGGCGCAAGTGCGGGATTGGGGCTTGACGGGCGAGCCCCGCCGCCGCCCATGAGTTCGTCGGCGGTCCACGGGCGATCGTCCATCACGTCGTCAAGGCTCAGCGAAAACAGGTCGTCTTCACCCTCATCGAACATGCGGTGCACATGTCCACCAATTGCCGGAATCAATCCGCGACCGGTGCATGATGCCTTGCTCAACGCCATTCTGTTCCATCCTTTCGAAATACTAATGACATCGATTATATGGAACTTCCCAAGCGGCTCGGTCTTGGATTCGCGCTTTCCAGAACTCGCGCCCAAAAGGGGAGGGGCAATCCAGGCGAGTGCCTACTTGTCGCCGGCCGCCGCCTTGGCCTCATTGAGGTAGCTATAGAAGCTGTACTTGGAGATGCCAAAGAACTCGCAGGCGCGCTCGCTCGACTTGGAAATGAGGAAGGCGCCGCGACGGTCGAGGTAGCCAATGGCACGAATGCGCTCGTCTTTGGTCATGAGCGCCGCGGGCTTGCCCACAAACTGCTCGCACTCGTGCAGCAGGTCCTCGAGCAGGTCGCCGATGTTCTTGGTAATGGGCTCGGGCTCGGTATAGCCCGTGCCGCCGGTGCCGGTAAAGGCATCGAGCGAACGCTCAAAAGCCTTCATGAGCGTAATGTCAAAGTTAATGCCCAAAATGCCGACGGGCTTGCCCTCGTCGTTGCGGATAAAGATGGTCGAGGACTTGAGCAGCTTGCCATCGGCGGTTTTGGTGAGGTACGGCTCGCGGTCGTGTATGTCGGTGGCGCCCTCGTGCATGGACTCAAACACGATATGGCTGGGGCCGTCACCCAGTTTGCGCCCGCTGACGTGGCCGTTTTCGATCACTACGATGGAGTGGTCCACGTCCTCGGTCTCCAGATCGTGGACGACGACTTCGCAGTTGGGACCAAATTGGAGCGCCAGACCGTGTGCGAGGCGCTTGTAAAACTCAATCTGTGCGGGGGTCATGGGTGCCTTCCTAAAAATTAGTTTGGGCATACTTTGCCATAAACCACACCTGTTCGCAAATAACGAAAGCGTCGCTGCGTTATGTAACCGTTCGGCGGCGAAAAGGTACCGATTACGGCAACAAACAATTTGTTAGGTTTGCCAATCAAAAAGTGTGATAGAACAGTGATAACAAACTTTTTGTTTGGCATCCACATAAAAGTTCAGCCGCATGAATGGGAATGGGCTGAAACGCGTATGCGGGGGCCGGCAAGAGAGGACTTAAGGAGTTCACCGTATGGCCGATAAGATCCAGTGGGCGGGCAACACGATGCCCAAGAGCGATGACAAGCACTTGGGAATCATGAGCCTCGACCACGTGAAGAAGGCCCGTGCCTTCCACCAGTCGTTCCCTCAATATACCGTCACTCCGCTTGCCCGCCTGGACGGCCAGGCCGCGCGTCTGGGCCTGTCCAACCTATGCGTTAAGGACGAGAGCTATCGCTTTGGCCTCAACGCCTTTAAGGTCCTGGGCGGCTCGTTTGCCATGGCCAACTATATTGCCGACGAGACCGGCAAGGACGTTGCCGAGTGCACCTTCGATTACCTGACTTCCGATCAGCTTGCCAAGGACTTTGGCCAGGCCACCTTCTTTACCGCCACCGACGGCAACCATGGCCGCGGCGTGGCATGGGCTGCCAACAAGCTGGGCCAGAAGGCCGTCGTGCACATGCCCAAGGGTTCTACCAAGCCTCGCTTCGATAACATCGCCGCCGAGGGCGCCACGGTGACCATCGAAGAGGTCAACTACGACGAGTGCGTGCGCATGGCCGCCGCCGAGGCCGACGCCTGCGAGCGCGGCGTCATCGTTCAGGACACCGCCTGGGAGGGCTACGAGAAGATCCCGTCTTGGATCATGGAGGGCTACGGCACCATGGCTTCCGAGGCTGCAGAGCAGCTGCGCGAGATGGCCATCAACCGCCCGACGCACGTCTTTGTCCAGGCTGGCGTGGGTTCGCTCGCCGGCGCCGTGGTGGGCTACTTCACCAACCTGTATCCCGATAACCCGCCCACCTTCGTCGTGGTCGAGTGCGCGCCTGCCGCCTGCCTGTACAAGGGCGCTGCCGCCGGCGACGGCGATCCGCGCATCGTGGACGGTGACATGCCCTCCATCATGGCCGGTCTGTGCTGCGGCGAGCCCAACATTCTGGGCTGGGATATCCTGCGCAACCACACCACCGCCTTCGTGTCCTGCCCCGACTGGGTCACCGCTCGCGGCATGCGCACCCTGGGCGCTCCCGAGAAGGGCGACCCGCGCGTCATTTCCGGCGAGTCCGGCGCTGTGACCACCGGCCTGGTCGAGACCCTCATGCTCGATCCCGAGTACGCTGAGCTCAAGGAACTCATCGGCCTGGACAAGACGAGTTCCGTGCTCTGCTTCTCCACCGAGGGCGACACGGACCCCGACCAGTATCGCCGTATTGTTTGGGAAGGCGAATATCCCACTTGCTAATCGTTGGGGCGGAGTAAATAGGTATCGCTCCGCCACCTCACAGGTAGATTCCTTCGTTTGAAAGGTTATGAACAATGGCTAAAGAACTCGATTTCGACGCTATCAAGGCTGCTGCTGAGTCTCACCGCGCCGACATGACTCGCTTCCTGCGCGCTATGATCTCCCACCCCTCTGAGTCCTGCGAGGAGGGTGAGGTTGTTGCCTGCATCAAGGCCGAGATGGAGAGCCTTGGCTATGACGAGGTCAAGGTCGACGGCCTGGGCAACGTCATGGGCTTTATGGGCGAGGGCGACAAGATCATCGCCATCGACTCCCACATCGACACCGTCGGCATCGGCAACATCGAGAACTGGGACGCCGATCCCTATGAGGGCTACGAGACCGACGAGATCATCTACGGCCGCGGCGGCTCCGACCAGGAGGGCGGCATGGCTTCCGCTACCTACGCTGCCAAGATGATGAAGGACATGGGCCTCATCCCCGAGGGTTACAAGATCATGGTTGTCGGCACCGTCCAGGAAGAGGACTGCGACGGCATGTGCTGGCAGTACATCTACAACAAGGACGGCATTAAGCCCGAGTTCGTCATTTCCACCGAGCCCACCGACGGCGGCATCTACCGCGGTCACCGCGGCCGCATGGAGATCCGCGTCGACGTTCACGGTACCTCCTGCCACGGCTCCGCTCCCGGCCGCGGCGACAACGCCATCTACAAGATGGCCGACATCATCGCCGACGTCCGCGCCCTCAACAACAACGGCTGCGACGAGTCGACCGACATCAAGGGTCTCGTTAAGATGCTCGACCCCAAGTACAACCCCGAGCACTACGAGGATGCCCGCTTCCTGGGCCGCGGCACCTGCACCGTCAGCCAGATCTTCTACACCAGCCCCAGCCGCTGCGCCGTGGCCGATTCCTGCGCCATCTCCATCGACCGTCGCATGACCGCCGGCGAGACCTGGGAGTCCTGCCTGGACGAGATCCGTAACCTGCCGGCCGCCAAGAAGTACGGCGACGACGTGAAGGTCTCCATGTACATGTACGACCGTCCGTCCTGGACCGGCGAGGTCTACGAGACCGAGGCTTACTTCCCCACGTGGATCAACAAGGAGACCGCTCCGCACGTCAAGGCCCTCGTCGACGCCCACAAGGCCATGTTCGGTGACGAGCGCATCGGCTGCGAGCCCAGCATGGACAAGCGCACCGGTCGTCCGCTGTGCGACAAGTGGACCTTCTCCACGAACTGCGTCTCCATCCAGGGCCGCTACGGCATCCCCTGCGTGGGCTTTGGCCCGGGTGCCGAGTCTCAGGCTCACGCTCCCAACGAGGTCACCTACAAGGACGACCTGGTCACCGCTGCCGCCATGTACGTGGCTGCCCTGAACCTCTACGATCCCAGCCAGGCCGATGGCGACGCCACCGTGTTCCGCGCCGGTCTGACCAACAACAAGATCGATTAGTCCCATTCTTCGATTTTGTTGAGCCGGGGGCCGCTCGTGTCCCCGGCACCCCCTGTTGACTTGGGGCCCGCGGTCGTTATCTCCCATGCTTCCTCAACGGTGGCGGGTCCTCGTCATGGTGCTCTGCATGTTCTAGCCACACGCGCATGCCGGAGCACATCTACTCATTGCGATCGTTTCATCTTTAGAAAGGACATTTCCATGGACGCCAAGTTTACCGAGCTCGTCGAGCAGCTGAACGGCCTCGATTTTAAGGGTATGTACGGCAGCGACTTCCTGCACACCTGGGACAAGACCACCGATGAGCTCAAGGCTCTCTACATCGTCGCCGACGCCCTGCGCGAGCTGCGTGAGAACAACGTTTCGTCCAAGATCTTCGACTCGGGCCTGGCCGTCTCCCTGTTCCGTGACAACTCCACCCGTACGCGCTTCTCCTTCTCTAAGGCCGCCAACCTGCTCGGCCTTGAGCTGCAGGACCTGGACGAGAAGAAGTCCCAGATCGCTCACGGCGAGACCGTCCGCGAGACCGCTACCATGATCTCCTTCATGGCCGACGTCATCGGCATCCGCGACGACATGTACATCGGCAAGGGCGACGCCTACATGGCCGAGGTCTCCGAGTCTGTCCAGCAGGCCTACGAGGACGGCGTTCTGGATCACCGTCCCACGCTCATCTCCCTGCAGTCCGACTCCGATCACCCCACGCAGTCCTCTGCCGACATGCTCTACCTCATCAACGAGTTTGGCGGCCTCGAGAACCTCAAGGGCAAGAAGGTTGCCGTCACCTGGGCCTATTCGCCCTCTTACGGCAAGCCGCTGTCCTGCCCGCAGTCGCTGATCAGCCTGCTGCCCCGTTTTGGCATGGACGTCACCCTGGCCCACCCCGAGGGCTACGACCTCATGCCCGAGGTCGTCGAGCGCGCCAAGGGCTATGCCGCCGAGTCCGGCACCACCTTTAAGCAGGTCAACACCATGGCCGAGGCCTTCGAGGGCGCCGACATCGTGATCCCCAAGAGCTGGGCTCCGTTTGCCGCCATGGAGAAGCGCACCAACCTGTACGCCGAGGGCGACGACGCCGGCATCGCAGCGCTCGAGAAGGAGCTGCTCGCCCAGAACGCCACCCATCAGGACTGGTGCTCCACGACCGAGCTCATGGAGAAGACTGCCAACGGCCAGGACACCATCTTTATGCACCCGCTGCCCGCCGACATCTCCGGTGTCTCCTGCGAGCACGGCGAGGTTAACGCCGACGTCTTCGACATGCACCGCGTGGGCATGTACAAGGAGGCCAGCTACAAGCCGTACGCCATCGCTGCCATGATGTTCCTGCAGAAGGTTGCCGATCCCGCCGCTACCCTCAAGGCCCTCGACGAGCGCAACACCGCCCGTTGGCTCCAGGCCTAAAGCCGGGCTGAGGTAAGCCGTGTAAAGGGGGCGCTCTGCCAACCGGCGGGGTGCCCCTTTTTTGCATCGCGGGCGTGCGGGATAAGCGCTTTCGATGTGGATGCCCGCGGCGCGAGTTATGGGTACGATGGTTTCAGGGGAGGTATCACCATGAAACTTGGATGCGTCATTATGGCTTCGGGCGAGGGCAAGCGGTTTGGCTCCAACAAGATGCTTGCCGATATCTATGGCGAGCCGCTGATTGCCCGGACCATCGATTCGGTTCCCCGGGGCTTTGACGTCGTGGTTTCGACGCGTTGGCCCGAGGTCGCCCAGATTTGCGAGGACAAGCATTGCCCGTGCGTGCTGCACGATGGCGAGCTGCGCAGCGAAAGCGTCCGTGCGGGCCTTTCGTGGGGAGTCGAACGCAACTGGAAAGGTTGCCTCTTTTTGCCGGGCGACCAGCCGCTCGTGAGTTCGGGTTCTTTTGAGGCTATGGTTCGTGCGTTTGACGAGTGTGGCCGCAAACATCCGGTGCGTCTTGCGTGCAACGGTGAGCCTTCGAGCCCGGTGCTCTTTCCGGCGGAACTGTTCGATGCGCTTATGTGTCTTGAGGGCAAGGACGGCGGCGGTTCGATCCTCAAGGACCGTACCGACGTGGTGCTGGTCGAGGCGCGTGCCTACGAGCTGTGGGACGTCGATACCGCCAAGGGACAGCAACGCATAACGGAGCATATCGCCGCCTGCTCGTATTTTGATCGCGTGGCCAACTGCATCAATCAATAAGGAGCAATTATGAACATCATCAAAAACGGCGCGCTCGTGACGCCCCAGGGGCTTCGCCGCGCCGATCTTGCCATGGAGGGCGATAAGATTGTGCGGATTGCCGCGGCAATCGAGCCGGGTGAGGGCGATACCGTCCAGGACGCCACCGACTGTTGGGTGTTCCCCGGCTTTATCGACGGCCACACGCACATGCAGTGCTGGACTGGCATGGATTGGACGGCCGATAGCTTTGAGACCGGTACGCGTGCGGCTGCCTGCGGCGGTACGACGACCATCGTGGACTACGCGACGGCCGATCGCGGCGTGACCATGCCCGATGCCTTGGCCGAGTGGCATCGCCGCGCCGACGGAACCTGCACGGCCAACTACGCGTTTCATATGGCACTCGCCGAGTGGAATGAACGCAACCGCGCCGATCTTTCGGCCATGCGCGAGGCGGGCGTGTCGTCGTTCAAGACCTACTTTGCCTATGACCACCTGCGCCTGGACGACGCCGAGACGCTCGAGGTGCTGGAGGAACTCAAGCGCGTGGGCGGCATGCTCTGCGTGCATTGCGAGAACGGTACGCTGGTGAATGAACTGCAGAAGCGCGTGTACGAGCAGGGGATTCATGGGCCCGAGGGGCATGCGCTCAGCCGTCCGGACGTGTGCGAGGCCGAGGCCGTGAGTCGTCTGCTGTATCTGGCGCACTTAGCCGGGGACGCTCCAGTCAATGTGGTGCACCTTTCGACCAAGCTGGGGCTCGAGGCCATTCGCGCTGCCAAAGCGCGCGGGCAGAAGAACATTTATGTCGAGACCTGCCCTCAGTATCTGATGCTCGACGATACTTGCTACTTGGAGCAGGGCGAGGACGGCTTTGCGGGTGCCAAGTATGTGATGAGCCCGCCACTGCGCCATGCCGGCGACCGTGCCGCGCTGCGCGAGGCGCTTGTGGCCGGCGAGATCGATACTATTGCGACCGATCATTGCAGCTTTAACCTGCACGGGCAAAAGGACCGCGGACGCGATGATTTCCGCGCGATTCCCAACGGCGGGCCCGGCGTGGAGCATCGTCCCGTCGCGATTGCCACGAGCTTTGAGGGCCAGCTGGGACCCGAGGATCTGTGCCGCTTGATGAGCGAGAACCCGGCGCGCGTCTTTGGCATGTATCCGCGCAAGGGCTGTCTTGCCGAGGGCGCCGATGCCGACGTGTGCGTGTGGGATCCCAAGGCGCGCTGGACCATTAGCGCGGCGACGCAGCATCAGGCTGTGGACTACACGCCGCTCGAGGGTTTTGAGGCACATGGCCGCGCCAAGGCTGTTTACGTCAACGGCGTGCTGGCAGCGCGCGACGGCGAGCCCACTGGAGCCCAGCCCGGCCGCTACGTCCCCCGCTAACGGGGACGACGCCAAATTAGCTGCCCCTGGAGGTTGCTGGCGACGACGGGGCGGCCGAGAGCTGCCTCGAAGCGGTCGGCCATCGTGGGGTCGCTGAGCGTGTCGACTTGGTTGAGCATGATGCGTGCGGTGCTGAGTTCCAGCGCCTGCATCTCGGCATTGAGCACCTGGGCGACGCGCTCGGGCGTGGCGATGTCGGTGAGCTCGCAGCCGCAACGCTCGCAAAAGAGCTCGGGGCGGTGGACAACCTCGGCGACGGGCTTGCCCAGCCCCGAGGCGCCGACGATCCAGACGATGCTGGTTGTGCCGGCGGGAACGACCGGCTCCCAGGCGGCGTGCGCCTTGAGCGGAAGTCGCTTGCTGCCGTCCGCCTCGGCCAGGACGTAGTCAAAGCGCTGCGCCAGCTGGCCGAGCGCCTCGGCAGGGGAGGAGAGCTTGCCCGTCTCGGAGTCCAAGACACCAGCTTGGCAGATGCTTCCCCGCACAAGCCCCGAGCAGGCCTCGCAGGTGCAGCCAGGAACATGCAGGGCGCCCGGCTTCCAAGGTGCTGCGTCCAAGCGACGACTCGACCCGTCCCATGGCACGCCGGCGACGGGAAACATGTGCGTGGTGGTGCAGAGGAGCACGCGGCCGCCGGCGCGCATAAGCTCAAGGCCGAGCGTCTTTAGCAGGGTCGACTTGCCACCGCTGCCGATAATCGCGGTGATGCCCGGCTCAATCTTGAGCGTGGAGGCAAGGCCGCCGTTTATCGTTTCCATCTGTTCACCGCCGTATAATGCTGCGATAAGAAATAATCATCAGAGTAGCGGCAGAACCGCTTTTGCTCTGATAAACCGTAGCACAGGGAGGTGCCCCGGGAATGCTCGTTTATGTTCGCGGCGCAGGCGATATCGCCACGGGCGTGGCTGCTCGTCTGGTGCGCGCCGGCGCGTCGGTCGTCATGGCCGATATCGCGGTCCCCACGTGCATCCGTCGCACGATCAGTTTTTGCGAGGCCATTCGCTTGGGCGAGGTCGAGGTCGAGGGTATTCGCGCCCGCTTGGCGCAGACGCCGGCCGAGGCGCTGGCGATTACCGAGGAGGGGGATGTCGCCGTGGTGGTGGACCCCCAGGCACAGATGCTCGGCGAGCTTAAGCCCGCGGCCGTGGTAGACGCGATTCTGGCCAAGCGCAACTTGGGCACCACGCGCGATATGGCGCCTGTCGTCATCGCCGTGGGGCCGGGCTTTACCGCGCCGGTTGATTGCGATGCCGTGGTCGAGACTATGCGCGGGCATTTTTTGGGCCGCGTCATCACCCAGGGCTCACCCCAGCCCAACACGGGCGTGCCGGGTATCATCGCCGGATACGGCAAGGAACGTGTTATCCACAGCCCCGCCGCCGGTGTGTTTAGGTCCGACCATGCGATCGGCGATATCGTGAGCGCCGGAGACGTGATCGGGTATGCGGGTGATACTCCCATGTTCACGACGATTGACGGCTGTCTGCGCGGCCTTTTGGCAAATGGCGTTCAAGTCACCGAGGGCTTTAAGTGCGCCGATGTCGACCCGCGCGGTGATGCCAGCTACATCAACTATATTTCGGACAAGGCGACATCGGTCGGCGGCGGCGTGCTCGAGGCGCTCGCCATGCTCACCGATGTCTTTGGAGGATAGAAGGCGGCAATGGAAAAGCTCGATGTGGTGAATGCGGCGCTTGGCGCTCTGAAGGCTGGTAAGACATGCGAGCTCGTGGTCGTGGCCGGTACGGCGGGGTCGTCACCGCGCGGTGTGGGCGCATGGATGACTGTCTTCGCCGATGGCAGCCAGGCTGGCACTATCGGCGGCGGCAAGATCGAACTCTTTGCGCTGGACGAAGCTCGCGAGCTGCTGGCCGGGGGCCAATCGCGTCTGGTCCGCTACACCATGGGCGGCGAGAACTCCGATACCGGCATGATCTGCGGCGGAGCCATCTGCCTGTGCTATCTGCATCTGGATGCGATCCAGGCACAGTTGTTCCAGGAAATTGCCGACGTCTTGACGTATCGACGTATCGGCGACTTCGTCATCGACTTTGAGCCGTTTATCGCAAGCGCGCTCGAAAGCGACGCTACTGAATACCATGGCGAGGAATCGCGCCGCACCATTGCGGGTTGCCCCGGGCTTTCGCTGGTGGAGGAGGGGAGTAAGGTTACCTATACAAACGCCGCCTCCGAGATTCCTCCCGCGCACATCGAGACGCTCTGCCCCGAGGGCCTGACCTATATCTTTGGCTGCGGCCACGTGGGCGCCGCGACGGCGCGGGTGCTCACGGCGGCGGGCTTTGCCGTCGTGGCGTGCGACGACCGCCCCGGCACGCTGACCCCCGATTGGGTGCCCGGTGTCTACGATCGTCGCTTGGTCGATTACAAGAACCTGAGCGAGCTGTGCCCCATCGGCCCGCGCGACCTGGTGGTCGTCGCCACGGCGGGTCACAAGTCCGATATCGACGTGGTGATTCAGGCCATGCGCGCCAAGCCTGCCTACCTGGGCTGTCTGGGCTCGCGCCGCAAGACGGCCTTTGTGCGTGCCCGCCTGGAGCAGGAAGGCTTTACGCAGGACCAGATCGACGAGCTGCACCTTCCGATCGGCGTTGCCATCGAGGCCGAGGACCCCGAGGAGATCGCCATCTCCATCGCCGCCGAGATGATCCACCTGCGCCGCACCAAACTCGTCCCCCGCAAGCGCTAATCGCATCCCCAACAAGCAGTTGCGGTGAAATAAGGATTGTTTAAGCCTGTTAGGCCGCCAAACAGTCCCTATTTCACCGCAACTGCTTTTTGGGACCCATTTGTGCGGGGGAGTTGTGGAGTTGTGCAGGCAGACGAGGTTTTTCTGGAAATACGCTCCCGATGCGCGTATAGTACCGATTGTTTTGTCGGCTCCTGCTGCGTCGAGTCCAAACCGCAAAATGCCATGAGCGGCGCGGATGCAGCCAGGAGGCACGAGGACAACCCATCGTGGCCACGCCCCGTGCTTAAAACCCCAAGAAGGAGTGAACAATGGCAGAAGAGAAGTATGTGCCGCGTCTGAAGACCAAGTACAACAACGAGGTCAAGCAGCAGCTTCAGGACAAGTTCCAGTACGAGAACGTCATGATGATCCCCAAGTTTGAGAAGATCGTCGTGAACATGGGTGTCGGCGAGGCCGCTACCGATTCCAAGGCCATCGACGGTGCCGTGCGCGACCTGCGCGCCATCACCGGCCAGCAGCCGATGATCACCCGTGCCCGCAAGTCCATCGCTACCTTCCGCCTGCGCGCTGGTATGCCGATCGGCTGCAAGGTTACCCTGCGTGGCGACCGTATGTGGGAGTTCTTCGATCGTCTGACCTCCGTCGCGATCCCCCGTATCCGCGACTTCCGCGGCATCTCCGCCAAGAGCTTCGACGGCCGTGGTAACTTCTCCATGGGCGTCACCGAGCAGCTCATCTTCCCCGAGATCGACTTCGACTCCGTCGATCACCAGCGTGGTATGGACATCACTTTCGTGACCACCGCCAACACCGATGAGGAGGCCAAGGCCCTTCTGGACGCCTTCGGTTTCCCGTTCAAGAAATAGGTTCACCTGCCCTATAAGCGCCGTTCCCACAAGGGGGCGGCGCTTGGGGCGAACAATACTCTATGTGAGGAGGATATAAGTGGCTAAGACATCGATGATCGTCAAGTGCAATCGCAAGCAGAAGTTCTCTACTCGTGAGTACACGCGCTGCCAGCGCTGCGGCCGTCCGCACTCTGTGTACCGCAAGTTCGGCCTGTGCCGTGTCTGCTTCCGCGAGCTTGCACTCAAGGGCGAGCTTCCCGGCGTTAAGAAGGCCAGCTGGTAAGTCACTACCAGCGTTTCAAGCATCAGTTTGGAACAGGGAAAACGCGCTAAAAAGGCTTTGCCGTTAAGGGCGGCGAAGAACCAAGAGCACGTGTTCATCAAGAACGAAGGAGAATCTGTATGAACCTTACAGACCCGATCGCAGATATGCTTACGCGCATCCGTAACGCTAACTCTGTGAACAAGGCCACGGTCTCCATGCCGAGCAGCAAGAAGCTCGTCGAGATCGCTCGTGTTCTGCACGAGGAGGGCTACATCGAGGGCTACGATGTCGAGGACACCGTTCCCCAGAAGACTCTGCACATCACGCTTAAGTATGGTCCCAAGAAGGCTAAGGTCATCAACGGCATCCGCCGCATTTCCAAGCCGGGCCTGCGTAAGTACACCGGCGTTGCCGACATGCCCCGCGTCCGCGGTGGCCTTGGTACCGCCATTATTTCCACCAGCCATGGCGTCATGACCGACCGCGATGCTCGCAAGCACAACGTCGGCGGCGAGATCATCGCTTACGTCTGGTAATTCGCTCGGTAGGTAGAAGGAAAGGAGATCACCGTGTCTCGTATCGGTAATAAGCCTGTCCAGATTCCCGCCGGAGTCGAAGTGGCAGTCAGCGGCAACAACGTTGTCGTCAAGGGCCCCAAGGGCCAGCTCGAGCTCGATGTCTTTGAGAAGCTCGCTATCAACGTCGAGGACAACGTCCTCACCGTTTCCCGTCCCGACGACGAGCGTGAGACCCGTGCCCGCCACGGCCTCACCCGCGCCCTCATCCACAACATGGTTGTTGGCGTTTCCGAGGGCTTCGAGAAGAAGCTCGAGCTCGCCGGCGTCGGTTACCGCGTGCAGCAGAAGGGCAAGAACCTCGAGTTCTCCCTGGGCTTCTCGCACCCCGTGATCGTCGAGGCTCCCGAGGGCATCACCTTCGAGGTTCCCGACAACACCCACGTGAACGTCAAGGGTATTAACAAGCAGCAGGTCGGTCAGATCGCCGCTGAGATCCGCGGCCATCGTCCTCCCGAGCCTTACAAGGGCAAGGGTATCCACTACGTTGGCGAGCACATCCGCCGCAAGCTGGGTAAGGCCGCCAAGTAGTCGTAACCGACCCACTCGCATAAGACCAGCACCCCGTCAGGTGCTGGCAAGATCAACCTTTTTAGGAGTTTACGTATGAACAAGCATAAGGCGAAGCTGGAAGGCCTCAAGCGTCGTCAGCGTCGTGTTCGCGGCAAGGTCTCGGGTACCTCCGAGCGTCCGCGTCTTCGCGTGACCCGTACTAACGCCAACATCTATGCCCAGATCATCGACGACAGCAAGGGCTCCAGCCTGACGCTCGTCTCTGCCTCGACCCTCGAGGCCGAGTTCAAGGGCACCCACACCTCGAACAAGGAGGCTGCGGAGAAGGTCGGTCAGCTCGTTGGCAAGCGCGCCATCGAGGCCGGCATCACCAAGGTCGCCTTCGATCGCGGTGGCCGTATCTACCATGGCCGCGTCAAGGCCCTCGCCGACGGTGCTCGTGCCGCCGGTCTCGAGTTCTAGGAGGTATGTAGCACATGGCTCGTAATCAGAAGCAGCAGCGCGAGGCCTCCGAGTTCGAGGAGCGCGTCGTTTACATCAACCGCGTGTCGAAGACCGTCAAGGGTGGTCGTCGCATGAGCCTCGTCGCTCTCGTCGTCGTTGGCGACGGCAAGGGCAACGTCGGCGTTGGCATGGGCAAGTCCGCTGAGGTGCCCATGGCCATCTCCAAGGCATCTCTCGATGCCAAGAAGAACATGTTCCACGTGCCGGTGACCGAGCAGGGCACCATCCCGCACGAGGTTCT
>CABUSL010000001.1 GCA_902494295.1 uncultured Collinsella sp. | reverse complement strand
GGCCCATCTCAAAACACGACTGCACCCTACAAAAGCGGAGGCTGGAATCAATCCAGCCCCCGCTTTCCGTAAGGATAGCTTTGCAAAGCGGCTACGAGATATTGCCCAAGAACGCCTTGGTGCGCTCGCTCTTGGGGTGGTCGAAGACCTCGCTCGGCGTACCCTCTTCCACAATGACGCCGCCGTCCATAAAGACGACGCGGTCGGCGACATCGCGGGCAAAGCCCATCTCGTGCGTCACCACAATCATCGTCATACCGTCGCGCGCCAGGTCGCGCATGACGCCCAAGACGTCGCGCACGAGCTCAGGGTCGAGCGCCGAGGTGGCCTCGTCAAAGAGCATGACGTGCGGGTTCATCGACAGGGCGCGGGCGATGGCAACGCGCTGCTGCTGGCCGCCCGAAAGCTGACTCGGCATATAATCGATGCGCTCGGCCAGACCGACCTTGGTGAGTTCCTCGACGGCGATCTTCTCGGCCTCTTCCTTGCTGCGCTTGAGCACCTTTTGCTGCGCAAGCATGACGTTCTTTTTGACCGACAGGTGCGGGAACAGGTTGAACTGCTGAAAAACCATGCCCAGGTGCGTGCGCACTTTGTTGAGGTCGACACCCTTGGCGCACACATCCACACCCTCAACGACAATCGAGCCGCTCGTGGGATGCTCCAGACGATTGATGCAGCGAAGCATCGTCGACTTGCCCGAGCCCGAAGGACCCAGAACTACGACGACCTCGCCCTTGTGCACATCCAGATCGATATCGCGCAGGACCACGTTATCGCCAAAGGCCTTCTGGAGATTCTTGATGCTAACGACGACCTCGTTCGAGTTATTGGTTTCGCTCATGATAGGACCTCCTTACAGACCGGCGATGTGATCGGCAGGCGTCGCGACAACCTGTCCGGCACTCTTGGTGGGACGCTTCTTTTTGGTTTCGGCCGTACCCAGCAGCCTCGCCTCAAGACCGCTCACCAAGCGCGCAAGCGGCAGGGTAATGACCAGATAGAACAGGGCGGCAACCACATACGGCGTAATGGAGCCCGTCGTGGCCACGATGGTACGGGCGTTCATGACGATCTCGACCACACCCACGGCGGCAAGCAGCGACGTATCCTTGTAAAGCAAGATAAACTCGCTGGTCAGCGTAGGCAAAACATTGCGGAACGTCTGCGGAATCATAACGTAGAGCAGCGTCTGGAAGGCATTCATGCCCAGAGAGCGAGCAGCCTCGTTTTGGCCCTTGGGAATCGATTGAATACCGGCACGGAAGATCTCGCACAGGTACGCAGACGAGTTCATGGCCATGACGATGACGCCCAAGACATAGTCGTCCACCTTGACGCCGGCCAACGGCAGACCGAAGAACGCGATATAGATCTGCAGGAACGCCGGCGTACCGCGAATGATATTCACATAGATGCCGGCAAGGCAACGCAGGATGCGCGACTTGGAGATGCGCATGAGCGACAAGGCAAAGCCAAAGGGGATTGCCAGCGGAAACGCCACGAGCACGATCGAGAGCGACATGAGGAAGCCCTTAAAGACGATCGGCAGGCTTTGGACCAAAATGACCGGGTTTAAGAACAGGCGCAGAAACATATTGGAGTTCCACGCCTCGACCCACGGCTGCTCCTTAAGGTCGGCCAGGAAGTTATCGAATGCCGTCACGCCCTTAATCTCGACGGGAGGAATCTTGGAGATCTTCTTGGTCGACCCGTCAGCGAGCGTATAGGTGCCGCTAAAGGCCTCATCGCCGCCCTCGACGGGAAACGTCACACCGTAAACCTCGACGCGGAAATAGCCGCCGGCAGGCGCCGTCTCGCCAAAGTCAATCTTGAGCGTCTGGCCGTCAGCCTTGCACGTGGGCTTCATGGGCGTACGATCCATGAGGTCCTCGCCCGAGAGCATCGTCAATCGCGTGTCATCGGTACCAAACGTCGTGCCGTCGACAAACGTCAGCGAAAGACCGCTCAGCTCCTCGTCGGCATCGGCCTGAACTTCCCAAGTGATGCGCGTCTCGGTGCCGCCGACCACATCGCTACCCGAACCGGTATTGGGTCGGGCGGTAATCTTTGCGGTCTCAAGCGCCTGGGCGGTCGTGGGCACGCAGGCCCCCGCGCATACCAGGGCGAGCGCCACAGCCAGGGCACAGGCCAGCTTTTGGAGCATCGAGGGCAGTGGAAAACGCTGCTCCGCGGCCCCTTTGTTCAGTCGAGACAAGGTGGCTCCTATCGTAGAAGTTGCCGGCAAAACGAGACGGAAACGCTCTCCGTCAAGAGAAGCGCAAAGGCCCTTTCCGCCAAAACGGAAAGGGCCCGCGCGCAATCAAGTAGTTATTTTACTTGATATTGTACTTAGCCATGAGGGCGTCGACGGTACCGTCGTCGGTCAGGTCCTTGATAGCCTGGTTGATGTCGTCCTTGAGCTTGGTGTTGCCCTGGTTGATGGCGATGGCGTACTCCTCGCCGGTGCTGATTTGCTTGATGGTCTGGCAGGTGTTGAACTGCTCGGCGGTCAGCTGGCTGGCAACGGAGCGGTTGGTGACTACGGCGTCGCCCTTATCGGACTGCAGGGCGCTGAAGCACTCGGTGGCGTCCTTGTAGGGGACGATCTTGGCCTTGGGGAAGTTCTCCTGGGCAAAGGCCTCGGCGGTCGAGCCAGACTGGACGATGATGGTAGCGTCGGCGTTGTTGAGCTTCTCGCTGTAGTTGTCGGCCGTGATGTCGGTGTTATCGACCTTGGTCACGATAGCCTGATCGTCCATGTAGTAGGAATCAGAGAAAGTGACTTCCTTCTCACGCTCGGGCGTGTCGGTGATAGCCGCGATGGAAACGTCATACTTGGCGCCCGAAGCGACGCCCGGAACCAGCGTGTCAAAGTCATTGTTGACGTACTCGACATCCAGACCCAGCTTGTCACCGATAGCCTTGATGAGCTCAAGGTCAAAGCCCTGGTAGTCGCCGTTGTCATCCTTGTACTCAAACGGCGCGTACTCGGCAGAGGTGCCGACGGTCAGCGTGCCGTCCTTGACGAGCGCGTACTCCTTGGAGCCGTCGACCTTCTCGACCTTAGCGTCGTCAGAGCTGCTGGAACCGGCATCAGAACCAGAGGTGGCGTTGGACGAACCGCAGCCCGTCAGAGCAAGGGCGAGCGCCATAGCACCCGTGGCGGCAAATGCGCCAAGCTTCTTCAGCTTCATAATCAGTCTCCTTCCGGTGACCTCGTTTGATTCAGAGGTCTGCAAAAACTGTTGGCTATTATGCACCCGGAATTACGAATCTGCAATGAGAAAACTGATTGAAACAAACCCATAACGTGAATGGAATACTCTACTTTGTGACAGTCATTACTGCTGCAATGACCTTAATAGTCTAATTTCAGCTGCATAACCTGCAAGTTCGTTCGGAGTCTCCAAAATAAACGGCAGCGAACGCAAACGGCCGTTCGATACAATATTCTGCATAACCTGCATACCGCCACCAAATTCCTCGCTGCCAAGGTATCCCTTGCCGATGCACTCGTGACGATCTTTATGGGCGCCACAAGGGTTCTTCGAATCGTTGATGTGTACGGCATGCAAGCGATCGATACCCACCACGCGGTCAAACTCGTCGAGTACGCCGTCCAGATCATGGATGATGTCGTAGCCGGCATCGCTCACATGGCAGGTATCCAAACAAACGCCCAGCTTGGCCGACAGCTCGGGGCGCTTGCCGGCAACACCCTCAATGATGAGCGCCAGTTCCTCAAAGCTACGACCCACCTCGGTGCCCTTGCCCGCCATGGTCTCGAGCAATACCGTCGTCTGCTGCCCCTCAAACATCACCTGGCACAGCGTGTCGACAATCATCTGAATGCCGGCGTCTGCCCCCTGTCCCACATGCGCGCCAGGATGGAAGTTGTAGTAGTTGCTGGGCAGCGCTTCCAGACGCTGCAAATCTTCCGCCATAGCCTCCAAGGCAAACTCGCGCGCCCGCTCCTTAGCGGAGCAGGGGTTATAGGTATACGGGGCATGCGCCACCAGCGGTCCAAAGTCGTTTTGCGCCATAAGCTCGCGCAGAGCCGCCACGTCATCCATGTCAAGGTCTTTCGCCTTGCCACCGCGCGGGTTGCGCGTAAAGAATGCAAAGGTATTGGCGCCAATGGACAACGCCGTCTCCCCCATTGCCCGATAGCCCTTCGTCGTCGAAAGATGACACCCGATCGTCAGCATCTCCAACTCCCCCTCATCAGTTGCGGTGAGATACGGTCTATTGGTGCCTTATTTTGGCGCAAACAGACCGTATTCCACCGCAAGTTATAAAAGGGGCATCAGAGATGTGGGCCGCCAGACACCGCGGGCACCGGCGTCATGATCCCCTACGTGTCAGCGCCAAGTCCTAGAGGGCTAGACGGATTGCATCGATAATACGCGCGCAGCGCTGTGTGGCGGCAAGGGGCATGACGGGACTCTCGAGTTTCCCCGCCCGGATGAGCTGGGTCGCATGCTGGATTTCGCCATAGAAATCATCGATCTCAAACGGGGCATTTATTTCTAGCGTTCGACCGTCGGAATACTTCACATGAGCGAGCTCGGGGCGATGGAGCCGCTCGATTTCCAACGAGCCCCGCTCACAGGCAATCGTTAAGCGGCTTTCATATGTTGCTTCGCCGTCGCACACCATATGAATGGGCATACCGCCGACGCTCATATGGATCTCGTCGGCCCAATCGACGCGACCGCCCGATACGTCACGCCAGCGAACTTCACGGGACGAAACCTCGCAAGCGCCCGCGAGCAAATCCTCAAACCAACCGACTGCATAGCAGCCCATGTCATATAGACAGCCGCCCTGCAACGGATCGAGCAGATAGCCCGAAGGAGACTCGCCGTAATCGAGCTTTTGCACGCTTTCAATCGAGACAATACGGCCAAGCTCACCCGACGCAAGCAAGTCCTTCACGCGAGTGCGCATCGGGCATAACCGATTCTTCATCGCCTCCATAAACAGCACGCCGTGCTCGCGAGAGGTGGAGGCAATCAAGAGAGCCTCTTCCTCACTCAAAACGGCTGGCTTTTCGCACAGCACGGCCTTTCCGGCGCGCAGCGCGCGACAGGCCCAACGCGTATGCATGCCATGCGGAAGAGCCAAGTAGATTGCGTCGACATCGGGGTCGGCAATCAGCGCGTCATAAGCCGCATCGCCGTTATCGTCGACCGAGGCATGGCCATGGGCAGCATCGATCGAAAACGCTTGGCAAAATTCCTCGACATGTGCAGGAGTGCGGCCGGCCGCAGCCACCAGCCGTGCCCCGTCGACCTTCTTGAGCGACGAAGCAAATCGATGAGAGATGTGCCCAGCGCCCAAAATGCCCCAACGGACCTCACGCGAATCATTGCGTAAGCCTCGGTCACCCACGATAGCCTCCCATCAGTTGCGGCAAAAAAGTTCCTGCTATCGCCCTATTCTGCCGCAAACAGGGACTATTCCATCACAAGATATAAAAGGGTCACGAGGAGCGCGTTTTGCCGAAGGCCTTAAGCACTGCCGTCACGGGGCCAGGCTGGAAACGTCGGCGCACGTCATCGAGACGCTCGGGGATATCGATATGCTGTGGGCAGTGGCGCGCGCATTTGCCGCACTTGACGCAATTGCTCACCAGCTTGGCCTCGCTTGTGCGCACCGCGCTCGCCGTAAAGTACTGCGATAGACCCGTAAACCAGCTGTGCGCATAGCTTGCGTTGTAGGCGGCAAAACATCCAGGGATATTGATGCCTTTAGGGCACGGCATGCAATAGCCGCATCCCGTGCAGGGCACGCGATTCGATTTTTCAAACTCATCCAGCACGTGCGCGATCGTGTCGAGCTGAGTAGCTGTCATCGAATCCGGCAGGGCTCGATCGGCCAACACCACGTTCTCATCCACCTGCGCGGTATCGGTCATACCCGAAAGCAGCATCGTCACCTGAGGATGATTCCACACCCACGAAAGACCCCAGGCGGCAGGAGTGCGCAAATGCGGGTCACGGGCGCTATCGAGCACAGCGCGGGCCCGTGGCGGCAGCTTGCCCGCTAAACGCCCGCCCAGCAGCGGCTCCATCACAAACACCGCGAGGCCTCGCTCGGCGGCGGCCATGAGCCCCGCTGTTCCCGCCTGATATCGCTCTCCAGCGTAATTGTACTGGATCTGGCAAAAGTCCCACTCATATGCATCGAGCATCGTCAGGAAATCCGCCGCGCTGCCGTGGTACGAAAAACCAATCTGGCGAATGCGCCCCGCCGCCTTTTGACGCGCGATCCAGTCCTCGATGCCCAACGCCACCACACGTTCCCACTGGGCGGGCGAGGTAATGTTGTGCATGAGGTAATAGTCGATATGGTCGGTCCGCAGGCGGCGCAGTTGCTCGTCGAAGAACCGGTCGAAATCCTCCGCGCATTTGCACGAAGCATGCGGCAGCTTGGTTGCGAGCAAAACCTGGTCGCGCAAGCCCAGGCGCTCAAGCGACGCACCCACACAGGCCTCGTTGCCGGGATAGAGATAGGCCGTGTCCAGGTAGTTAATCCCCTGCTCCACCGCACGGGAGATGATGGCGTCGGCTGTCTTCGCATCCGGGCGTCCCGGCGCACCGGGAAACCTCATGCAGCCCAGCCCCAACGCCGAGATACGGTTGCCGCTTTTGGGGTCAACGCGATATTGCACGGCCCCTCCCCTCCCATCGAAGCCCTAATGAGGCGAAACGCAACGGCCACGCCATCGAAACACATTGGAATCGCAATCGAGAACGTATCGTAACGCAGCAGAAATCAGGCCGTCACGGCACCGCTTTAACATCAGCAAAAAGCCCGATGAAAGGAGACGAGCGTGACCACACGCGAGGACGCCTACCCCTACCCCGGCGAACAATACATCCTCTCGGTCGACCGCTATCAGATCGAGGTCATGGACCATCTAGACGAGCTTCCCGCCACGGGCGCCGTCATCTTCTGCACCTTCTCTAAGGTCCGTGATGGTGTCGGATACCCCGCGCGCGTTTTTGCGGTCTGCCCCGCGGCATAAGCGCACTGCGCAATAGTTTCTTTTTCACAACAGCAGCCCCGCGCGCCCACCAAACGCCCCGACGACATACAATCCATCAGGCGCCCCATATGCGGGCGCCTTTTATATGGGGAGATGATTCATATGCAGATCAACAAGGTCGCCTTTATCGGCAAGGGCGGCGTCGGCCTGCTCTACGGCAGCATGATTGCCAAGGCCCTCGGCAATGACGCCGTCGAATACGTTATGGATGACGCCCGTTTTGAGCGTCACGCGGGCGATGCGCTCACCGTCAACGGAAAGCCTTGCGGTCTCACGTCCGTCCGCGCCAGCGAGGCAGCGCCCGCCGATCTGGTCATCCTGACGGTCAAGACCACCGGTCTCGACCAAGCACTCAAGACTATGGAGCGCGTCGTGGGACCCAACACGCTCATCGCCTCGCTGTGCAACGGTATTACGAGCGAGCAAAAGATTGCCGAACGCTTTGGCTGGGAGCATACCGTTCTTGGTATCTGCCAGGGCATGGACGCCGTGTTTCTCAATGGCGCGCTCACCTTTACCAATGCGGGCGAGATTCGCTTTGGCGCGGCAGCAGACACCGAGTCCGCAACCGTCACCGCCATCGACGAGCTCTACACACGCTGCGGCATCGCCCATGCCGTCGAGAGCGACATTGCGCACCGCATGTGGGCCAAACTCATGCTCAACGACGGCATCAACCAGACCTGCATGGCCTACGGCGGGACCTACGGAAGCGCCACGGAGCCGGGCTCCGAGCAACGTCGCTGCTTTGTCTCCGCCATGCGCGAGACGCTTGCGGTCGCCAACGCCGAGGGCATCGAGCTCACCGAGGCAGACCTAACTCAGATGGTGCGCCTCATCGAGGGAATCGACCCCGCCGGTATGCCCTCGATGGCTCAGGACCGCATCGCGCAGCGCAAAACAGAGGTCGAGGAGTTCGCGGGCACCGTCCGCCGCCTGGCCGCCAAACACGATATCCAAGTGCCGCAAAACGATTGGCTCTACCAGAGGATTCGCGAAATAGAAAGCAGCTGGTAGTGCTCGGCATACTGCAGCCAACAGATCCAATGGCAAAGCCGCCGCAAGGGGCACTCCCCTCGCGGCGGCTTCCTTCTTCATCTTTGGCCAAAAATCAGCTTCACAACGGTTAGAGCTGCGACTCCGACGCCTGGTCCTCATCGTCGCGACAAAGGACTACACCCGCACTTCCCAGCAGCGCGGCCGCGATCAACACGCCAACCACGATAGAGGCAGCCCCACAAGACCCCTGCATACCCGCGACGAGCGCGGCCGTGGGACCAAGGCAGCCAAGCATCAACGCGACGGCGGCAACGGCAATATCTCGAGCATTCACAAGACCACTTCCTCCAAGAGAAAGACCTTATTTCTCAAGAACCAGTGTGCCCCGCATCCATACGCCCAGCGTACCGCCACGGTAAGGGCTCTGTTAACTCAAACGCATACATAGAACGGACGTCCTTACGTTGCCCTAAAGCTCGGTAAAGACGCCCGTCCGCCAAATATCCGTGATGCAGAAAAATTACCAACCGGTGTAGTAATCGGTGGTTCCGGCAGCGCAGCCGGAGTCATAGACCTTGCAATCACCCTTGGAGCCCGTAAAGGTCGAGCCCTGGGCCATATCGCCCGCGGCAACAACGTAATAGCCGTCGGAATCGCGCCAGAAGCCCTCAGAATCCTGAGTCCATTCGCCCGTGCGATAGTGATAAAGCACATTGCTGCTGTAATAGGTCTCGCGGCGTCCGTTGTAGTTATTGACACCCGCAGAGCGCGTCAGGCCCGATCCGTTCGCGTAGGACGCGGCAGACGCATAGGACGGAGTGTAACCGGCGTTGTAGTACGAAGCCTGGGCGGCCTCGGCAGCCTCCGCCTCGGCGGCAGCCTCGAGCGCTTCGCGCTTGGCATCCTCAAGCGCAGTGCGCAGCTCATCGAGCTCGGTCGACTTGGCGTCGACCTCCCCCATCGTCAACAGGTTACCCGCACCGTCGATGCAACCCTGCAACACAGCGCGCTCGTCATCGGTGGCATAGTCACCGTACATGTTCATGATGATCTGAGCGCGCATCTCCAAGGAATCACGCTTGGCCTCCATCGAGGCGTTCCACTCCTGCATAGAGCCATAACCGTCGCTGCGGTAGTCGACGGGCTGCACCAGCGTCGCTTCGGACGGCGTAGGTCCAACCGTATCGGATAGTGTTGCCGCGTGGGCATCAGTTGCGCCGGCGCCCGCCAAAAGTGCCACGGTCAGAGCGGCAGAAAGGGCGGCGGCTTTCGGTTTTCGCGAATCGATCCTCATGTAGCTGGAAACCTCCGTAGTGCGTTTTTGCTGCGTTTGAGCTGCGTGTGATTCGATCGCGCTGCATAGTACCCCGAGCAAATCGCGACCTGCGGTTTTACTCAAAAGGCGCACGTCAATTGCGTAAAACTCACATCCTCTCAACAGGAGTTTTCCACAACTCGAATGCATAAAGCGTGTCAAAAACCCTGTTTTTGCACCCGCTCTATGCAAAAAAGGCGCCTGTGCAACCATTGTTCGCACAGGCGCCTTGAGCAGGCATTTTATGCAGTTATACCTATCGAGTCGCAAGGGGTCTTTGCACAAGTCGCCTTACTCGTCCAGCGCGGCGAAGGCCTGCTTCAGATCCCAAATGATATCCTCGGCGTTCTCGGTACCGATGGAAAGACGGATCGTGGAGGGCGTGATGTTCTGCTCGGCGAGCTCCTCGGCAGAGAGCTGGGAGTGCGTGGTGGTAGCCGGGTGCACGACGAGCGACTTGACGTCGGCCACGTTGGCGAGCAGCGAGAACACCTGCAGATGATCGATGAACTTCCAGGCCGCCTCCTGGCCACCCTTAATCTCAAAGGTAAAGATCGAGGCACCGCCGTTGGGGAAGTACTTCTGATAGAGCTCGTGATCGGGGTGCTCAGACAGGCTCGGGTGGTTCACCTTGGCGACATGGCTGTCACCAGCCAGGAACTCAACGACCTTCTTGGTGTTCTCGACATGACGGTCAACGCGCAGCGACAGAGTCTCGGTGCCCTGGAGCAAGATCCAGGCGTTGAACGGGCTGATGCAGGCGCCCTCGTCACGCAGCAAGATAGCGCGGACATAGGTTGCGAAGGCGGCGGGACCGGCAGCCTCGGCAAACGAGACGCCATGGTAGGAGGGGTTGGGCTCGGCGATCTGCGCATACTTGCCGCTCGCCTTCCAATCGAAGTTACCGCCGTCGACGATCACACCGCCCAGCGAGGTGCCGTGGCCGCCGATGAACTTGGTTGCGGAGTGAACGACGATGTTGGCACCATGCTCCAGCGGACGGAACAGATACGGGGTGCCGAAGGTGTTGTCGACGACAACCGGCAGACCGTGCTTCTTGGCGATCTCGGAGATGGCGTCGATGTTGGGGATGTCGGAGTTGGGGTTGCCGAGCGTCTCGAGATAGATGACCGTGGTGTTGTCCTTGATGGCCCCCTCGACCTCTTCCAGGTTATGGGCATCGACGAAGGTGGTCTCGACGCCAAACTGGGAGAGCGTATGCTCCAGCAAGTTGTAGGAGCCACCGTAGATGGTCTTCTGAGCCACCACGTGGTCACCGGCCTGGGCAAGAGCCTGCAGGGTATAGGTGATGGCAGCAGCACCGGAGGCGACGGCAAGACCTGCCACACCACCCTCGAGTGCGGCGATACGGTCCTCGAAGACGCCCTGGGTGGAGTTGGTCAGACGGCCGTAGATGTTACCGGCGTCGGCAAGACCAAAGCGGTCGGCGGCGTGCTGGGAGTTGCGGAACACATAGCTCGTGGTCTGGTAGATAGGCACGGCGCGGGAGTCGGATGCGGGATCGGCGCTCTCCTGGCCAACGTGAAGCTGCAGGGTATCGAAACCAAAGGTGTGCTCGGGGTTGTTGATGAACTGGCTCATGATGATCTCCTTGATCGAACAAAAGTAAATAAATTAGAGAGAAGTAAGTCGCTGTCTCCTGATCACGCCGACGGGCGCAAACAGGAGCCCGGCATTCGTCTTGGTAAGCAATTCATATGCGGGCCTCCTTTCGCATCCCGGTTCCGTGGTCGGTTTAATTACCTACCGCCTTTGTGTGTTTTGAATAGTACGAGCATTGTTTCGCTCGGTCAATCACTTAAAAGCGCTAACCTGTTATCGGTTTTATAGATAGCAATCGAAAGGATGGCGTCGATGACCCTTCAGCAGCTTCGTTTTCTGATTGCCGTGGCAGAGTCCGGCTCAATTAACGCCGCAGCTCAGCGCCTCTATACCGCTCAGTCCAACATCTCAAACGCCGTCAAAAGCCTGGAACAGGAGCTCCACCTGGAGATCTTTACGCGCTCCAGCCGCGGCGTCACGCTCACCAACGACGGCACCGAGCTTTTGGGCTATGCGCGCCAGGTCGTAGAGCAGGCCGACATGCTCGAGGCGCGCTACGAGGACGGCGGCACCCCGCAAGCCCGCCTCGCCATCTCAGCCCAGCACTACGCCTTTTCGGTCGAGGCCTTTGTCAACGTGGTCGAGCGCTGCCGCGACAGCAAGTTCGAGTTCATCATGCGCGAGACCACCACATCGCAGATCATCGATGACGTCCGCGCGTTTCGCAGCGACATCGGCATCCTCTATCTGGACGACTTTAACGCCCGCGTTCTGCAGAAGGCTTTTGCCGATGCGCGCGCGAGCTTCCATCCCCTATTCGACGCGACGGTCCACGTCTTCGTTAGCGAGCGCCACCCGCTTGCCCGCCGCCCGCAGCTGTCCCTTGCCGACCTCACACCCTATACACGTTATAGCTTTGAGCAGGGAACCTCAAACTCCTTCTATTACGCCGAGGAACCTTTTAGCTATATCCCTTGCGACCGCAACATACGAATCTCGGACCGCGGAACACTTACTAACTTACTTATCACGTCGAACGGTTACACCCTGTCGACCGGTGTCCTCTCCAATGAAATGCAATGGGGTATGGCATCGATCCCGTTAGCAGACGCCCCAACGATGCACGTAGGCTATATCATGCACGACGAGCGCAAGCCCTCTCCCCTCTTGCAGCAATACCTCGACGAGCTCAACCGCATCATCCATGCCAACTAACTGTCGGAAGACGGGGTAGAAATCGTAGATTGCTAGCCCCCGGCGGGCATGGCGCTACAATGGTCACTCACACGAAACGTACCCAACGAAAGGAAGCCCGTGAAGGTCATCATCTATACCGACGGCTCGGCCCGATCAAATCCGGGACGCGGCGGCTACGGCGCCGTACTCAAATACACCAACCCCGCCGGCAAGACCTTCACCTCCGAGCTTTCACGCGGCTACGCCAAGACCACCAACAACCGCATGGAACTCATGGCGGTCATCGTGGCGCTCGAGGCGCTCAACCGCCCCTGCGAGGTCGAGGTCCATTCCGATTCACAGTACGTCGTCAACGCTTTCAATAAACACTGGATCGACGGCTGGAAAAAGCGCGGGTGGAAAACTGCCAACAAGCAGCCCGTTAAGAACCGCGACCTGTGGGAGCGCCTGCTTGCCGCCAAAAGCAAGCATAAGGTGGAGTTCATCTGGGTTAAGGGTCACGCCGGACACGAGCTCAACGAGCGCTGCGATGAGCTCGCCACCACGGCGGCCGACGGCAGCAACCTCGATATCGACACCGGCTTTAACGAGAGCGACCTGTAACGGCGTTTTCGCACGCTATTTCCTGCCCCCTCGCGCTACACTCATCCTGTAAACCGAACGGCACGAGGGGGATACATGCTGCGTATAGCGACCATCGGCACATCCATGATTACCGACGACTTTATCCAGGTCGTCAACGCCAACGACCAAGCCGCGTTTGTGGGCACGCTCTCGCGCAATGCAGATCGCGGTGCTGCCTTTACCGCCGAGCGCGGCGGCGAGCGCAACTTCACCGCACTTGACGAGCTTGCGTCCGCCGACGACGTCGACGCCGTCTACATCGGCAGCCCCAATGCGCTCCACTACGAGCAGGCGCTCGCCTGTATCGCCGGCGGCAAGCACGTCATCGTCGAGAAGCCCTTCTGCGCAACCGAAGCGCAGGCGCTGGAAGTCTTCCGCGCTGCCGAGGCAGCAGGTGTCGTGGCCCTCGAGGCCATGCGTCCCCTCCACGATCCCGCCTTCCACGCAATCGAGGACGCTCTGAGCGAAATTGCGCCCATCCGCCGCGCCTCATTGCGCTTTGGCAAATATTCCTCGCGCTACAACGAGATTCTCGCGGGACGCGCCACCAATATCTTCGACTGCAATATGGCATCAGGTTCCCTCATGGACATTGGCGTCTACACCGTCGAGCCCATGGTCGAGATTTTCGGCATGCCCTCCGGCCTTACAAGCATGACTACTCTGCTCGACCCCACCACGCGACAGCTCACGCACGGCCCCATCGACGGCTGCGGTTCCATCCTCGCCAGCTACGGCGGTGGCCGTATCTCCGTCGAGCTCGCGCACTCCAAAATTACGAACGACCTGCTGCCCTCGCAGATCGAAGGCGAGCGTGGCACTATCCAGATCGACCATCTGTCCACGCCCCGCAACGTCCGCATCGACTATCGCGGCGACGTCGTACGCGGCTCGGCGACCGAGGCACCGCGCGAACAGGGCGACAACGGCCGCGTGCTCGACCTGCCCAAATCGAGCAACACTATGGAATACGAACTCACAGACTTTATCACCGCCATCGGCGGCATCGATAACGTTAAGGAAGAGATTTGGGAGACCCCGGCGGGACGCCACGAGCTTGGCCACTACCGCGATGTCACACTCGTCTCACTGCGCATCATGGATGCCGTGCGCCAGCAGGCCGGCATAACCTTCCCGGCCGACGCAGGCAAGCAGGCATAGCGATGGGCCTCTTCGATACGTTCTTCTCCAGTGTCACCGGCGGCAGTCGAGAGCCTCAAAAACCATCAAACGTCGAGCTCGAGCTGTGCCGCAGGCTTACTGTGCTCGCAAGCGACGGGGCCACTCAAGACACTCCCCTGCGCTATTTCCTGCGCTGGGCGGGGCAAGTCCAGGGCGTTGGCTTTCGCTTTACCAACACCAACCTCGCGCAGGCACGCGCGCTCACCGGCTGGGTGCGTAACATGGAAGACGGCTCAGTCGAGATGGAGATACAGGGAGCTCCGGCAAATATCCTATCTCATCTCGAGGCGCTTCATGCCTCCTACGAGCGCATGGGAACGCGTTTTCGCCTCGTAGACGCCCAGGCCCGAGCCCCACTTACCAATGAAGACGGTTTCACGCCTCGTTATTAGTATTGTGTGCTAAATACGGTATCATTTACCTACGACCGTTGATAGAAAAGAGGCGAGGCGCATGGCGGTGCAAAGAAGGAATACCAAGCAGCGAAAGCTGGTTCTTGACGCCGTGCGCCAAAGCTATAACCATCCCACCGCCGACGAAATCTACAACGCCGTGCGCGAACAGGATGACAAGATCAGCCGCGGCACGGTCTACCGCAACCTCAATCTCTTGGCCGACGCCGGCGAGATTCTCTCCATCAAGACGCCGGGCGGCAGCCGCTTCGATCGCACGATCGAGCCACATGCGCATATCATCTGCACCTCATGCAGCCGCGTCATCGACGTACCGCTCCCCTTCGATGCCCAGCTCGACGCCAAAGCGTCCGAGCAAATCGGCTGGCACGTCACGTCGCACTACACCATCTTCGAGGGTCTCTGCCCCGACTGCCGGTAGATGTTTGGGACATGCCTACTCGGCGAGCAGGCGACGCAGCTCTTCTTCGACCGTGCGCACGTAACGGACGCGGTCGTTGATGCCGCGCATGGTGGGGTTGCAGTTCTCCATCAGATAGGGATGGCCCACGACGTTGAGCATGTCGCGATCGTTTTCGTTATCGCCAAACGCCATCATCTCATCGGGCGAAATACCCAAGGCACGACCGTAATCGGCAAGCGCGGAACCCTTACCCGAATCAAAGCCGATAAAGTCCGTCCATTCGGTTCCCGACGTCATCACATCAACCCGATCGCTAAAGCGACGCACAAAATACTCCAGCGCCGCCGGCTGCTCTGTCTCAGGCGTTTGAAACGCAATCTTAATGACATCCTCGTCAATGTCCTCGGGACGGTCGACCACCGCCACATCGCAATGGACCTCGTAACGCAAATGGTCGACGAACGCATCGTTGCCGCTCATGGTGTAAAGGTGCCCCTCACACGAAAGGGTCACGTCGGCATGGGGATACGCAACCACGGCATTCGCGATATCCATAGCAAGGCTACGCTCCATGGAGCGCTTGACAACGGCACGCCCCTCGCTCATCACCAGAGCTCCGTTTTCGCATACATAGGCGAGCTCATCGGCCACCGGGGCAAACAGATAGCGCAAGCTCGCATATTGACGGCCGCTCGCCGGCATAAACACGATACCGCGACGATGCAGCTCATCGATGAGCTCAAAGGCCTCGGAACGCGGCTCGCGCTCCCCCGGATGCAGCAACGTACCGTCCAAATCGCATGCAATCAGCTTGATTCCTTCAAGACCCATATGCTTTCCCCCACAGCATCTCATCAACAGAAAGACGGACTTTGAATAGTTGCCTCTCAAAGTCCGTCTTACTTATACGCACGTTAACCGCGCGCCTTCTTTACGATCGTAAAGTCTGGAGCCATACTCACAACGGCATCCGCCGCACTCGACGCAAAGCGCCGGTCCGAATCGAGTTCACGGGTAACCACCGAGAGCCGAACGCCCTCGACGCCCCGGAGCATGCGGCCCAAAACAGGCTGCACCGGCGTATACATGCGCACGGTATGCTCGTCCGAATCGCCTCGGAAAAGTGGCGTATGCATATTGCCGATCTCCCAGCACGCATGCGCGAGCGCAATCGGGTCCATGCGGTCAACTTCGACCAAATAAACCTCGGCGCTGCGCAGACGTACGACAACCACCACGGGCACCGCACCCGTGTGGTCGATAGCGAGCACGTCACCGTCGGCAAGACGACCGCCGTCGGCAGTATCCAGCCGAACATCGACCGTGCGCCCCAGCTCCGTCACGCCCACAAGCGCGCATACATCAGCCTGGTCCCAATCGAGCAGCAGCTCGTCAACTTCAAAGACGCCGCCCAACTTCCGGCGAAGCAAAAGCTCATAGGACGGATCGTTGAGATTTCCCAAGCATGTCGTCGAAACCAAGCGTTCAGGCATACTCTAACCCTCGACCTCGACGAGCTCGATATCAAAGTTGAGGTCCTTGCCGGCCAGCTCGTGGTTGGCGTCGAGCGTCACGGCCTCGGGCGTTACGTCGATGACCACGGCGGGGACGGGCATGCCGCTCGGCGTGGACAGGAAGAGCTTCATGCCCTTCTCGATCTGCTCGATGTTGGGAACCTGTTCGGCCGGGAAGGTCAAAACCATCTCGGGATTGTGCTCGCCATAGGCATCGGCAGCCGGGATGTGCACGGTCTTCTTCTCGCCCACCTGCATGTCGACAACGGCGGCGTCGAAGCCCTTGATCATCTGACCGGCGCCGCAGGTGAACTCCAGCGGCTCGCCGCGATCGTAGGAGCTATCGAACTGCGTGCCGTCGTCGAGCGTGCCGCGATAATGGGTCTTGACCTTCTTGCCCTGGTTGGACATGGAAACCTCCGTGATAAGGGCAGCGCACAACGTGGGCCGCCATGAACATATGGCGCTAACTATACCCTAGTCATACAATTCAAAGACAGTTTGCAAAGAAACGCTGCAACCGGAGGAACCATGGCATATCCCGTATTTGACCTACACTGCGACACCGCCGACCGCATCGGCTGGGCCACGCTCGATCTCGACCTGCGCTTTACCGCCGGCACCGACGGTTATTTCCCCGGCGACGAAACGCATCCGCAAGATTTCGACCTCATCGAGGGCAACGCCTGCGCCATCTCGCTCGCAAAGATCGGCAACACGCCGTGGGCGCAGTGCTTCGCCACGTTTGTCCCCGACGAGATTCCCACCGCCCACGCCGCGCGCTTCCAGGCGCAGATCATGGCGCACATGAGCGGCCAGGCAATGCTCAACCACGACCGCATGGTCAACGTGCGCAGCGCCGCAGACATTCGTCCCGCGCTCAAGGACGGCAAGGTCGCTTGCATCCACACCATCGAAAACGCCACGTTCTTTGCCGAGGACCCCGCGCTGATCGAAGTGCTCAAGAGCCTGGGCGTGCTCATGTCATCACTCAGCTGGAACGCGCAGGGGCCGCTCGCGAGCGGACACGATACCCACGCCGGTCTCACCGCCGCCGGCATCGAGGCACTTACGCAGATGGAGCACGCCGGCATGGTGCTTGACGTCTCCCACCTCAACGATGAGTGCTTTGACGAGGTTGTCGCCCGCGCCACGCGTCCCTTCGTCGCCAGCCACTCCAACTCCCGTGCGGTTTGCGGTGCCAAACGCAACCTTACCGACGACCAGTTCCGTACCATTCGCGACATGGGTGGCATCGTCGGCCTCAACTACTGCAGCGAGTTCCTTTCCAACGACGCAACCGACAAGACCGCCGCAGACGTCACCTTCGACCAGCTGGCGGCACATATCGAGCACTGGCTCGACCTGGGCGGCGAGGACGTCATCGCGCTCGGCGGCGACTGGGACGGCGCCGCTGTGCCCGCTTTCCTCTCCGATGCCAGCAAGATGCCCGAGTTCCAGAACATGCTCTCCAAGCACTTTGGCAAGACCGTGATGCAGAAGCTCTGTAGCGACAACGCGCTTGCCTTCTTTGAGCGTTATTAATTTCACATCCCTTGAGCGGGCCGGCATGCCGAACGGTCGACATGCCGGCCCGTCCCCAATCTGAAGGACCGCTTTTGACGCAGCAGTTTACGATTTCCGTATCCCGACCGGATGGGACGCCCATCCCCGTCGTCGTTACCAAAAAGCGCGTCAAGAACTTCAACCTACGCGTCACATCGAGCGGCGAGGTCCACGCAAGCGCACCGCTCAGCGCCACTCGCGAGCGTATAGAAGCGTTTGTGAAACGCAACAGCGCCTGGATTATCAGCCGACTTGCCCAGCGCAAGCAACGTCAGGCGACGGCGCGAGAGCCGCTCAGCCACTCGTCCATCATTGCACTTTGGGGCAAGCCCATCACGGTACAAGATGCGCTCGATCACAACTTTGCATCGCCCGCACCGCGACCCAAACAGGCCACCTTCGCAAGTTTTATGGGTACCGATAAATCGGACGAAGGCCCACAGACCAAGCGGCACGCAATCCTCGACGGCCTAACGTCCGATGAACTCCAAGCCCACATCGACCAGCTCTATACGTCCGAAGTCACATCGGCGCTGCGCGATATGGTGCACGCATACGAAATCGCAATGGGTGTCGCCGTTTCTCGCGTTTCCGTACGCAGCATGAAAACGCGTTGGGGCTCATGCACTCCCAAATCCGGCGCCGTTCGCATCGCACGAGAACTTGCCGCCTATCCCGTCGAATGCCTCGACATGGTTGTCGCCCACGAGCTCGTCCACTTGCTCGAGCCAAGCCACAATCAGCGGTTTCACGCCTTGCTCGACACGTACTGCCCCAACAATAGAGCACTGTCCCAGCGGCTCAAGCAGCCACCCATAGAGACATATTAGAACCGGTTAGCGCACGCGCTCGATCTCGACACCGCAGCTTGCCAGGGGAAGACCGACGGGCGCCCAAGGCTTATCGAGCTTAACACGCACGCCAAGCAGCAGGGGATAACGACGTAGCAGCATCTGGGCCACACCCTCGGCTGCAGCCTCAATGAGCTTAAAAGTATGCTCGCGCAGATAGCCATCGACATCGTGGCACACCGAGCCGTAGTCAATCGAGGCGTCCAGGTTATCGTGCTCCCCCGCTGCACGCAGGTCGGCATAGAGCACCAAGGACACGATGAACTTCTGGCCCAGCGCGTTCTCTTCGGGATACACGCCGTGGTTGGCAAAGACCTCGAGACCGTCGATAGTAATGCGATCGGCATGGCGAAGATCGTCATAGCTCACGTGGGGCACCGCCGTTGCAGTGGATATTTCGCCCCTTCCACGGCGGGCGAGCTCGGCGCCTTCAGTCTTGGTTGCATTCTCGGGCAGTTTCTTGTTGCTCATCGCGATCGTCTCCTTCGTTTAGAGCCCCGACCGCGCAAACTAACTATACGCGAATCGACAGGTTCTTTTTATCATCGCTCCAGTTGCAAGCATTGCGCGCGGGGCATGCAAAGCAGGCGCGCGACGCTTTGTCGGCTGCATAGAGCAGACGCTCAAGCGGTTGGCTGTTCACGCGCAGCTTTCGATGGCCCAGAATGGCCGTCTTAATGGCTGCGGCATCGGCCGGCTCAAACGCCACATCATCGGGCATGCCGCCGAGAATCGCATCAGCGACGCGTTCGCTTGCAACATCATGGGATATACCCGATTCATACTGTTCATCTTTGCCGATATCGTGAAGAAGTGCCGTGGCGTAGATGACCTCGCGGTCAAATTCGAGCTGCTCCTCGAGATTCTTGATCCACATAATGCGAGCGACATCGAGCAGATGGTCAATACCGTGGCGGCAGAAGATGCGCCCCGATTCCAACTGCGCAATGTTGCCCAGGTGCCGCCGAAACAGCCCGTTGGCACAAATGTAATCAATGCGAGGCATGGCACCAAAGGGGGCCAGGCCCGAAGCCATGAAGCCGCGACGCGACGTCCCCTCATCGGTCTTCGATGTAAAGTCGTTGACGACCCTCATGCTATCGGCCCAGCATCCTAAAGAACCGCTCCTCGAGCGCGGGATCGGTCTCAAAGACGCCGCGGCGAGCGAGCGTCACGGTCTTGGTGCCGGGCTTTTGCACGCCGCGCATGGTCATGCACATATGCTCGGCTTCCATGAGCACAATCGCTCCCTGGGGAGCGAGATAATCCATGAGAGCGTCGGCAACCTGCGCACACAGCTGCTCCTGCAGCTGCAGACGACGGGCATAGACCTCAACCGTGCGAGCGAGCTTAGACAGACCCGCCACGTGACCGTTAGGGATATAGCCGATCGCAGCCTTGCCATAAAACGGCAGCAGATGATGTTCACACAGCGAGTAGAACGTGATGTCGCGCTCGATAACCAAATCGTTCGAAGCGACGGCAAAGGTTTTGGACAGGTGCTCCTCGGCACTCTGGTCCATACCGCCGGCGATCTCACCATACATACGGGCAACGCGCGCCGGGGTCTCCAGCAGGCCCTCGCGAGTTGGGTCCTCGCCTATACCTTCAAGCAACAGCTTAATGGCGGCCTCGACTTTTTCCTGATCGACCATCTGGGCCTCACTTTTCCGATTTCACGTTCGCGCTATGGTACCACGTCCTTCGGCATCGACCACAAGCTACATAGTATGGGTCGAATAGACTGGATCGTCCCGCCAAAGCTCCACAGCGTCGCAAAGCGCAACACCCTCACGCACAGCGCGGTCGCGCGTAGCGTTCATATCGATCACACGCTGGTTACTCGAGCCCCTAAAGCGCAATGAGATATCGTACAGATCCTGAACAAACGGGCCATCCACCAACATATCGAGGCAGGCAAGGATACGGTCCGTCACCTCGGTATGGTGACGACCACCCGGCATAAGCTCCTCGAGCACGTCGCCGGTAAAACACCAAATGGTCTTTCCTGACCCCGCTGGATAGGCCGCGCGAACACGCTCGATAAACTCAACGAGCCCCGCCTGATTCTCGGGTTCCATAGGCTCGCCGCCCAGAATCGTCAGGCCATCGATAAAGGGATGGTCGAGACTCTCGATAATTTTGTCCTCGACGGCACGATTAAAGGGCTCGCCCGCAGCAAAGTCCCACGCGACAGAGTTAAAGCAGTTCTTGCACCCACGACGGCACCCGCTCACAAACAGAGAAGTACGAACGCCTTCTCCATCAGCAATGTCGAAATACTTAATGTTCGCGTAGTTCATAGGTAACTCTCCCGGGAGGCCGGGACATATCATCCCGTCCTCAAACATTCTCGGCCTTCGGCCTGCGAAACTGCGGGCGGGACGATATGTCCCGGCCTCATGCAAAGGGTAACTCAATGAACGAAGCGAACATCGAGTATAGGGTTCGAGGTCCAATAAAAACTTTGTTGCAGCTCAACCGCCATCACAAGCAAAGCGTTGTTGTAAGTCAACTCATTTCCGCTAAGAACTTCGAGGAGTGAGCAGACCGCGAGCTGCATCTCCGCTACGTCAACTTGGCTGCCCCGTAGCGAGGCCCCGGACCTTTGCTCGATATGAGTTCCACACGAACAGGAGGCGCCAGTGGCGCCTCCGTCGTGAGCCAGGACTGTCCGAAATAGCGAGCAAATGCCCAAGCGACCCTCCCGGCTCAGCCCCGGAGCGGTATTAGAGATGCAGCACGCGGTCGCGGATCTCCTCGGTTCGGCCCTGGTTCCAGAATTGGGTACCGATGTAGCCGCACGTACGACGGGCGACATTCATCTTCTCCTGATCGCGGTTGCCGCAGTTGGGGCACTCCCACACCAGCTTGCCGTCATCCTCGACAATCTTGATCTCACCGTCGTAGCCGCACACCTGGCAGTAGTCGCTCTTGGTGTTGAGCTCAGCGTACATGATGTTGTCGTAGATGTACTGCATCACGCGAATGACAGCCTTGAGGTTGTCCTGCATGTTGGGAACCTCGACGTAGGAGATGGCACCGCCCGGCGAAAGCTGCTGGAACATGCCCTCAAACTTAAGCTTGTCGAAGGCATCGATCTCCTCGGACACATGGACGTGGTAGCTGTTGGTGATGTAGCCCTTGTCCGTCACGCCCGGGATGATGCCAAAACGACGCTGCAGGCACTTGGCGAACTTGTAGGTCGTCGACTCAAGCGGGGTACCGTACAGCGAGAAGTCAATATCGCTTTCGGCCTTCCACTCCGCGCACTTGTCGTTCATGCGCTGCATGACGGCCATGGCAAAGGGCGTGCCCTCCTTCTCGGTGTGGCTGTGGCCCGTCATGTACTTGACGCACTCGTACAGGCCGGCATAACCCAGACTAATGGTGGAGTAACCGCCCACGAGCAGCTTGTCGATCGTCTCGCCCTTCTTCAGGCGGGCGAGGGCGCCGTACTGCCAAAGAATCGGTGCGGCATCCGAAAGCGTACCCATCAGACGCTCATGACGGCACAGCAGGGCGCGGTGGCACAGCTCAAGGCGCTCGTCGAAGATCTTCCAGAACTTGTCCATGTCCTGATGCGAGCTCAGCGCGACATCGGGCAGGTTGATGGTCACAACGCCCTGGTTAAAGCGACCGTAGTACTTGGGCTTGTTCGGGTCATAGTTCAGCGCGTTGGCCACGTTGTTAAATCCGTTACCGGAGCGGTCGGGCGTCAGGAAGCTGCGGCAACCCATGCAGGTATAGCAGTCGCCGTTGCCCGCGGTCTCGCCCTTCGACAGCTTGAGCTCGCGCATCTTCTTCTCGGAGATGTAGTCGGGCACCATGCGCTTGGCGGTGCACTTAGCGGCCAGCTGGGTCAGGTAGAAGTACGGGGAATTCTCGTGAACGTTATCGTCCTCGAGTACATAGATGAGCTTGGGGAATGCCGGGGTAATCCACACGCCGGCCTCGTTCTTAACGCCCTCGTAGCGCTGGCGAAGCGTCTCCTCCACAATCATGGCAAGGTCGTGCTTCTCCTGGGGCGTACGGGCCTCATTGAGATACATAAAGACCGTCACGAACGGCGCCTGGCCATTCGTGGTCATAAGGGTCACGACCTGATACTGAATCGTCTGAACGCCGCGGCGGATCTCGTCACGCAGGCGGTCCTCAACAACCTCGCGGACCTTTTCGGGAGATGCGGAAACGCCGAGCTCCTCGAGCTCGCGGGCGACCTCGCCGCGAATCTTTTGACGGCTCACCTCGACGAACGGGGCAAGATGGGTCAGCGAAATCGACTGGCCACCGTACTGGGAGGAAGCAACCTGAGCGATGATCTGCGTCGCGATGTTGCAGGCAGTCGAGAAGCTGTGCGGCTTCTCGATCAGCGTGCCCGAAATAACAGTACCGTTCTGGAGCATATCCTCCAGGTTCACCAGGTCGCAGTTATGCATGTGCTGGGCAAAGTAGTCCGAATCATGGAAGTGAATCAGACCCTCATTGTGAGCATCCACAATCTCCTGGGGCAGCAGCACACGCTGGGTCAGGTCCTTGGAGATCTCGCCGGCCATGTAGTCACGCTGAACGGAATTGACGGTCGGGTTCTTGTTGGAGTTCTCCTGCTTGACCTCTTCGTTGTTGCACTCAATCAGCGACAGAATCTTGTCGTCGGTCGTGTTCTTCTGGCGCTTCAGGCTCTGAACATAGCGATAGATGATGTAATGGCGAGCGACCTCGTAGCAGTCGAGACGCATAATCTCGTCCTCGACCAGATCCTGAATCTCCTCGACCGACACGGTGTGGCCCGCGTTCTCGCATGCCTCGGCGACGTTTTGTGCCGCGTAAACCACCTGGCGGTCGGTAAGACGAGAGCTCTCCTCGACCTCCAAGTTTGCGGCGCGGATGGCATTGACAATCTTATCGATGTCAAAGACAACCTCGGTGCCGCTGCGCTTGATGATCTTCATCCTCTTGCCTCTTTCGCGTCGAAATCGTATTGCGCTTCAGAGCCAAACGATGCCCGGCAGGGCTTGCCCCTGTCTTGCGGCGCCGTCGCGCAATCTGTGTTTTCGAAAACCATAGGCCCTCATGCGGACAATCCTCGCAGCCAATCAAGGGGCTCGAAGATCCATCCAAATGGGGCGAATAAGGTCCTCGTTCTCTGTCCGCCATCTATCATACGACAAAGAGGCATCTATATCCTGTATTCTTTTTTTAGGTCAAACACAACATATAGTGTTTCAGCAGGTCAAAGCAATTAGTCATTTTGCAGACGCATTAATTATGAGGGGTTCTTGGCAAGTCGGTAAAACGTTACCAACACGGCTACCTGCATGGCAGTTATAAAACCCCCTTAGTCAAGCCGCCGACAAATCCTACCAAAACTAAGCCGCTCACGCCAAAAGAATCCAAAAGATTGTGCTTGACCAACATGTTGCGGTCACGATCGGCCAGAGCGTATGCAACCAGCCGGACCTCTACGGGATGCGAAGACCATCGCGTACAGACCTTGGATCAAAATTTGCTGGCATGTTTGCCGGCATGTTTGGCGACATAAAACAAAACAGCCCAGAGGACATAGCCTCTGAGCTGCGAACATTTGGTGGGCGTTAGAAGATTTGAACTTCTGACCTCTTCCGTGTCAGGGAAGCGCTCTCCCCCTGAGCTAAACGCCCAAATGGAGCGGACAACGGGGCTCGAACCCGCGACCCCAACCTTGGCAAGGTTGTGCTCTACCAACTGAGCCATGTCCGCTTACGAGGATTAATCTTACGTGATACCCGCATCCTATGCAAGAACTTTTTTTGAAAAGTTTTGCGACGCCCTCGCGAACCTCGCAAAGACATCAGCCACCACGGAAGGCGCAGACAAACGCAAACTCGCCGCAAGAGACCCCTACATCTCACCGAGCATGATCCAGGCAGAGCTGTCCTGCGCGAGCCTGCCGTCTGCAAGCGGTGATGAGGTGAGCAGGACCCTGCCCGCCGGCAGCTCCACAGGTGCTGCACCGAAGTTCGTCACACACGCCCAGCCATTGTCGCGGCGATAGGCGATGACGCCGCCCTCGGCGCCCTCGGCGCCATCCGCAAGACCGGTGCGCCCGTCAAGATCGAGCCACGCAAGATCGTTGGCGCACCCGCGCAGCTTGCGCCGCAGCCAGAGGGCGTCACGATAGAGCGCAAGCATCGATGTCGGGTCCGCTTCTTCCCTATCGGCAGCGTAATCGGAAAACCATGCAGGCTGCGGCAGATGGGGCGCCGCATCGGCGTCCGCCGGCGAAAACCCAAACGATCCGCCCTGCGCGGGGTCGTCCGCCGCCACCCATGGCAGGGGCACACGACAGCCGTCGCGCCCCTTCTCGCGCTTCGGTCCGTGCGTATTGGTCGCAGTGGGATCTTCGAGTGCAGCCCACGGGATGTCAGCCACCTCAAAAAGGCCGAGCTCCTCACCCTGATACACGTATGCCGAGCCCGGAAGCGCCAGCTCAAGCAAAAGGGCCGCCCGCGCGCGGCGCTCGCCGAGTTCACGGTCCTCGTCATAAGACGACCCGTCGCGTAAGAGCCAGTCGAGCGCAATCTGATGGTAGCGCGTCGCCTTGATTTGCGGCAGGGCGTAGCGTGTCGCCACGCGCGGCACGTCGTGGTTGGAGAGTACCCAGGTCGAGGCGGAATCGGATTCGATGGCCGCCTTCAAGCCCTCCTCGATTGCAGCGTGCATGTCATCATAGGTCCAAGTGGCCTTGGCGAACTCAAAGTTAAATGTCTGACCAAGCTCGCTGGGACGCGCGTAGAGATACTGGCGCTCGGGCAGCACCCATGCCTCAGCAACGGCGCTGCGCGGCGGATTATAGCGGTCGAACACGCGGCGCCACTCGCGATAGATCTCGTGGACCTCGTTGCGGTCCCACAGCGGATGGGTGCCGTCGTCAACCATGTCATCGCCCTCGGCGAGATGCCACCGGTCGAGGTCATCGCGGTCGAGATCCTTGGCGAGACCCTGCGCCACATCAATGCGAAAGCCGTCGACGCCTCGATCGCTCCAAAACGCCAGGACGTCGCAAAAGAGCGCGTGAACCTCAGGGCATGACCAGTCAAAGTCCGGCTGCTCGGGCGTAAACATGTGCAGATACCACTGACCGTCCGCAACACGCGTCCATGCGGGGCCGCCAAAGTTGGCATTCCAATTGGTGGGAGGCAGCTCGCCATGCTCGCCGCGACCATCGCGGAAGATATAACGGGCGCGTTCGGGCGATCCGGGGCCGGCGGCAAGAGCGGCTTTGAACCAGGGGTGCTGGTTGGATGAATGGTTGGGCACGATGTCGACGATGACCTTGATGCCACGCGCGTGAGCCGCAGCGATCATGTCATCGAAGTCGTCAAGCGAGCCGAGACGTGGGTCGACATCGCAGTAGTCCGCCACATCATAGCCACCATCGACAAGAGGCGATGGGTAAAACGGGCTCAGCCAGATAGCCTCGATACCCAGCTGCTCAAGATAGTCCATCTGCTGGGTAATGCCCGCGATATCGCCCAGACCCGAACCAGTCGAATCCTTAAACGAGCGCGGGTAGATCTGATAGATCGCGGCATCGGACATCCATGAGCGCGAAGAAGACTTTTCTGTAGCCATGGGGCGTATCTCCCTTGCAACGAGGTTATGCGAGATGCCCACGATGATACGCCCAAAGCGGACATTCGCGACAAACAACGCCACAGCCACGACCCAAAACGCTCGCCCCCTCTCGGGTTCAAGCCTCCTGGGACGAATCGACCGATTAGTGAAAAGAACGGAAGACCCACTTTCCCGGCCACGACAGCGAGCGGGCTCCGGGTGCCCCAGGTTGCCGCGAAAGAGGAGGGAAGCGTACTTTATGTACGCGACCGACGATTGAGGGGCAAGATGGGGTGCCCGGGGCCCGCGCAGCGTCAACAAAAAACGCGGTTCGTTAGAACCGCGTAAGATAGTTGGAGCGGACAACGGGGCGTCCGCGTATCCGCTTCGCGGATCCGCACTGGCTTCGGCCGCCTGCCGGCGTCCTCGCCAGCTCGCTACAAACGCTCCGCGTTTGCTTAACGCTCGCTCCCTCTCGGGTTCGAGCCCATGCGATGGGTACGAAAAAGCCCGGCTACCGTAGTAGTCGGGCTGCTGAGTTTGGAGCGGACAACGGGGCTCGAACCCGCGACCCCAACCTTGGCAAGGTTGTGCTCTACCAACTGAGCCATGTCCGCATATGTAAAACAAAACGGGCGCCGGAGCGCCCGGATGTTGCCTGGAGGCGAAGCCCGGATTCGAACCGGGGGTAAAGGCTTTGCAGGCCTCTGCCTTACCACTTGGCCACTTCGCCGAAAAAGGACCGCCTAAACGGTCCGGAAATGCAATGGAGCGGACAACGGGGCTCGAACCCGCGACCCCAACCTTGGCAAGGTTGTGCTCTACCAACTGAGCCATGTCCGCTTGCGGGTTATTAATTTACGCGAGTTGTCCAAAAGACGCAAGTACTTTTTTCAAAAAAGTTGCTCAAAGCAAGTTCACGCAGGTAAATAACGCCAAGTCAAGGCGCTATGCGCACGATTCCAATGCTGAGCCAAACAGCTTCACCATCCGAACGCGTGTGCCGGCACCATCCGTGCGCCGGGCAACCTCAACATTATCGACGAGCATGCGCATGAGCTTGATACCACGTCCGCGTTCCTCGGATGCCACCGGCTCGCTCGCCCCATCGATAGAATAGCCAGCGCCCCGATCAAGCACCTCGAGCACAACACGATCCCCATAGGCCTGAACCGTCAGGACGCAGCCAACACCGCCCGCATGGTCATACGCGTTACCCAATGCCTCCCCCAGTGCCAATGCGACGTCATAACGTTCATCTCGCCTCAGGGGAAATGATTCGAGAAGCTCGGCCACACGGTGCCGATAATACGGGAGGTTCTCGATGCCTCGCCTTACTTCGACGCTCTTGCTCCATCGCGGCAACTCCCCCACCGGAATAGCGGGAATAGACTCCCGTGCCGGCCCCGCGACATGAAGGATATCGACAAGACGAGCAATCTCCAAAAAGCGAACAACTTCACCTGATGCATTGACGAGCGAAAGCAGGCCTTCTCGCCTCATGAGCTCACGAGCGCGCGTAAGCAGGAATGCCAAGCCCGTCGAATCGATAAAGCTAACAGCCTGACAGTTGATGACGACACGACGCACGCCGCGGCCAATCAAAGCATCCAACCGCCGACGCAGCGCAGGCACCGTGGCGATGTCGATATCGCCTGGTGGCGTCAAAACCGCTATGTCATTCCACTCATTCATACGACCATGGTTCCCCAAAAAAGCCCACTCGATGCATTCGTTTCCCCAACCGTACGGATTCAGCCCGCCCAGCGTCGTCTATGAACGACCCCGTAAAAACTCAAGGGACACCAATGCAATGTCATCGTCCAGCGCCGATTCGGTAAATCGGTCAAGCTCGCCCAAGACCTTGCCGCAAATGCCCGACACGCCCTCCCCCGAAACAGAAAGCAGAAGGTCGCGCAAGCGCTGCTCGCCAAAGAACGCTCCGGTGCGGTCGCGGGCCTCAATCGTTCCATCCGTATACATGAAGAGCATGTCGCCGGGGGCGAACGTAAACGCGCCTGTCTCGTAGACCATGCTCTCAAAGGCACCGATTACGCCCGATTGGCATCCAAGCAGCTCGACCTCTCCCCCACGGGACTCGCCGCCACCCAGCGGCATCGACTCTGGCCTGATGACCATGGTCGGAGGATGGCCCGCCGAACAATACGTTGCGTGTCCGGCTTTAAGGTCAATCTTGGCGATAAAGGCCGTCACGAACGTCTCGACCCTCGAAAAGCCCATGAGCATGCTGTTAAGGGAGCGTGCCATGCGAGCCGGTCCAGCGCCCTCCCAGGCATATGCCGTCAGGGCCGTCTTGACGAGCGCGGACATCGATGCGGCCTCAATGCCTTTGCCAGACACATCACCCAGAATCATGACGGCGCAGTTGTCGGGAAGACGGATGAGCGTATAGAAATCGCCACCGACCAACGCCGAGTTCGTGGCCGACAGGTACACCGAATCGGTTGCGATACCCGGAACATCCCCCAGGGAATTTCTCATGCCAATCTGGAGGGTCTGAGCGATATGGCGCTCCTCGCGCTTTTGAGATTCGCCTTCATAGATCAGTTCAAAGTCATGCGCCAAGTGCACCAAGTAGTCATATTCAAGGTCATCAATCGGCTCTTGGCTACCATCACGAAGCAGCAGCGCGCGCGTCGTCGGGCTCTTCGCAACAGAAGCAGGAACAATCGCGTCGTTACTGTGCTTGCCATCACCCTCAGAGCGCGGGCGCCCCGCCTCGATGCCGGTGTCGACGTAGAGACCCTGGCAAGGCAGACCATGCGCCCTAAGCCAGGCCCCCATAGGCATCGATTCGTCAACGCGAGTTATACGGACGTGTTTAAGGTCCTCGGCACTCGTGCCGCCCAAAACAGATGCCTCAAAGCCATCAGGGCCAGCCCCCAGACGTGCCGCTGGCGCCGTCGTGGAAAAGAAAAGCTTCTCGGGATCGTCCGGCAAGGCAACGCGACTGCCGCCTTCAAAATCTATGACATAGGAGTCCAGACTGGCGTCATACTCAACAGGACAAAAATGGCAGTTGAGCATAATGCAGATCTCGGACGATACCGCCTGGGTAGCCGCGGCGGAATCGTCTAGAAAGGTAAACAACTCATCACGTAAGACATTGAGCGAGCGGCCAAGCTCGGCCGTGCGACGAGAGCGAAGACTCGATGCCATGCCGACCAGCTGGATAGACAGGTAATCGCAAATGACCTCGAGTACATTAACGTCATAGGCGAGCGGTGCCTGGGGGCGTTTCCAACCAACTTCCAGCACGCCAAGGATCTGCGTACCGTAAAAAACGGGAAGACAGATCTCGCTGCGGTACGGAGGCATATCCTGCACGCGCAACAGGTGCTTAGAACGATTGTCCAGGTCCATGAACATACCGGAGGCGGCCCTATCGCCCTCAAGGTCCTGTTGAATCGACAAGCGACAGGCACGCGACTCGCGAAGAACATACGTCGGAATGCCAGCGCCATACGGCAAAAACTCGGGCAGGTAGCTGTCGTACAGCTCCTTGGAAACACCGCGTAGCTTAAAACCGCCGCTCTCAGAAAAATAGATAGCGGCACCCGAAGCATCGAGCGTTCCGACAAGCTGGTTCAAAACGGTATCAAGTAGGCTGGGTAACTCATCGGAGCCCACAGTGCTCATAATGACCGAGAGCGTGCCAGAGAGACGCTTGTTCGCCACTCTAAGCTCCGATAACGCACGCTTGAGCTGGCGGTCGTGCGAATACTGCTCTTCGATGCTATGAAGCGCCACCAGAACACGCGGCGCACGGCGCCCAAAGATGCGTGGGGGCGTTACGGAGCCCGCACGAACCAAGACGGGGATAAAAGAGCCGTCACTCAGCTTGAGCATCAGTTCGTTCTCGGAGCCATCAGTTTCAAATGGCAGACGATGTTCCGTCGCACGTTCAAAAGCGGACGAGTACAGGACGTCTTTAACATCTCCACCGATGACGTCGGCGCGTTCCTCGCACATCAAACCAAGTAAGCGATTATTTACATGCAAAATGGTTCCGTCGAGCTCGCAAATAATGACAGCATCGCTCGTGATCTCGACCAATTGGGCAACGTCTGCCCACTCGTTGCGCTCAAGCGTTTCCATCGTGAACCTCACCGTCTATCGGTAACAAAAAAGCCTCCGAAGAGGCTTCTCAAATGCGATGGTGTCGGAGGCGGGACTTGAACCCGCATGACCAAAAAGCGGTCACTAGCACCTCAAGCTAGCGCGTCTGCCAATTCCGCCACTCCGACATGCTATATTGTTGATTCACGGTTCGTTTTGTTGGACCCGCGCGTTCAACGAGGAAGATAATAACCTATGATTCGAGAACTGTGCAAGCACTTTTTTGAAAAAAGTTTACGAATTTGTAAATGCTCTGGTAGACGCTTATGTTCGGGCCGGAACGGGGTCAGCTTCCCAACGCGTCCTCGGGCATGCGGTACATTTTGATTCGCGCTTCGCGCTACAAAATGTACCGCCCCCTGCGGAATGCGTTGGGAAGCTGACCCCGTTCCGGCCCTACGTCCACGTACTCCAGGCACCGTTCTCAAACATGTTCTGAGGGCTGATATAAATTTGGTGGCTCGGCTTTGCCAAGCCCTTATATGGGGAGGCCGGAGCCAAAGCTCCGGCCTCACTATCTTTCCAATTAGATTAAGTGAGCGATCAAGGAATCGCACTCCCCCTGCCGAGTTATCGCAGGGCCCGCCCTGGTGTTACTTTTCAGAACATCCCGCAGGACGGAGGAAGCCCCGCAGCGCGTAGCGCGCAGCGGGGCTTCCGACATGTCCGAGGACGTTCTGAAAAGTAACACCAGGGCGGGCCCGGACGAGAACAACCGACTACAGGTCGATGTGCGATTCCTTGATCGGGAACGGCTCCGCGAAGTGGCAGGCGCAGCAGTGACCCGGGGCAACTTCCTTAAACTCAGGAAGCTTCTCGGAGCAGATACCCTGCGCGATCGGGCAGCGCGTGTGGAAACGGCAGCCGGTCGGCGGATCCAGCGGCGACGGCGGATCGCCGGCGAGGATGATACGCTTGCGGGTCTTTTGGATATCAGGATCGGGCACCGGCACGGCAGACAGCAGCGACTGCGTGTACGGATGGTGGGGCTCGCTGTAGAGCGTCTTCCAGTCCGAAACCTCGACCATCTTACCCAGATACATAACGGCAACACGGTCGGAGATATGCTGCACGACAGAGAGGTCATGGGCAATGAAGAGATAAGCCGTGCCAAACTTGTCCTGTAGTTCCTTGAGCAGGTTCAGGACCTGTGCCTGGATGGAAACATCCAGAGCGGAAACAGGCTCGTCGCAGATAATCAGCTTGGGCTTCAGAGCGAACGCGCGGGCGATGCCGACACGCTGGCGCTGGCCGCCCGAGAACTCGTGCGGATAACGGTTGATGTGCTCGGGATTCAGACCGACGACGTCCAGCAGCTCGCGGACGCGCTCGATACGCTCCTCCTTGGTACCCACGCCATGAATGGTCATGGGCTCGGAGACGATCTCGCCGATGGTCATACGGGGATTGAGCGAAGCATAGGGATCCTGGAAGATGAACTGCATCTCGCGACGCATGTCCTTGATCTCATGCTTGCTCATCTCGGCAACATCTTTACCCTGGAAGAACACCTTACCGGCGGTCGGCTTGGTCAGGCGCATGATGGTGCGACCCGTCGTGGACTTACCGCAACCAGACTCACCAACCAGACCAAAGGTCTCGCCCGGATAAATCTCGAACGAAATGTCATTTACTGCAGAGACAACACGCTTGGAGAAGCGCTTGGCGAACATGCCGGACTCAGCGGGGAACTCCTTAGAGAGGTGCTCGACCTTCAGCAGCGGAGTACGCTCGTTGGTATCTGCCATTACGCCTCGCCTCCCTTCTTGGAATCCTTGCGCGTACGGGACGTCTCAGGAGCGTTCTTGAGGAACTCGGGGTCACCGGAGTAGTGGCACGCAGAGTAATGACCAGACTCGGTGCCAACGCGCTCGGGGCGCTGCTTGCGGCACTTGTCCGTCGCATAGGGACAACGAGGCGAGAACACGCAGCCCTCAGGCAGGTTCATGAGCGAAGGCGGGTTGCCGTGAATCGGCGTAAGCGGCTTCTTCTCTTCGATGGCCTGCTCCGGGATGGAGCGGATAAGACCCCAGGTGTAGGGGTGGCGACTCTCGTAGAAGATTTCCTCAGCAGTACCGAACTCGACGGGACGGCCGGCGTACATAACCATGATCTTATCGGCCATATCGGCAACGACGCCCAGGTCATGGGTAATCATGATGATGGCGTTGCCGTTCTTCTCCTGCATTTCCTGCATGAGCTCGATAATCTGAGCCTGAATGGTAACGTCCAGAGCCGTCGTGGGCTCGTCGGCAATCAGGATATCGGGATCGCAGGCAAGAGCCATAGCGATCATGACACGCTGACGCATACCGCCAGAGAACTGGTGCGGATACTCATTGACGCGCTTCTCGGGCTCAGGAATGCCAACGAGGTCCAAAAGCTCGGTGGCGCGCTTGAGCGCCTCCTGCTTGGAGTAGCCGCGGTGCAGACGAAGGCCCTCGCCCACCTGCTTGCCGATCTTATAGACCGGGTTCAAGGAGGTCATTGGATCCTGGAAGATCATCGCGATATCGTTGCCGCGAATGTGCTGCATCTCTTCCTCGGTCATCTCGAGGATGGAGCGGCCGCGATAGCGAACGTCACCGCCCTCAATCTTTCCCGGAGGCATCGAGATAAGGCCCATGATGGTCATGGCAGTCACGGACTTACCAGAGCCGGACTCACCGACGACACCAAGGGTCTCGCCACGATCGAGCGTGTAGGACACACCATCGACAGCGCGAACGACGCCATCTTCGGTGTGGAAATACATCTTAAGGTCGTCGACCTCGAGCAGATGCTGGCCCTCGGGAACCGGCTGGTCCTTCAGGTCCACATAGTTCTTGTTCTTCTTCATCCTTATGCGTCCTTCATCTTGACGTCGAGGGCGTCGCGCAGACCGTCACCCAGCAGGGTGAAGGCGAGCACCGTCGAGAGAATTGCCAGACCGGGCATGATCATCATCCAGGGAGCGGTCAGAAGATACTGCTGACCGTCCTGAATCATGGAGCCCCACGAAGGCGTAGGCGGAATAACGCCCATGCCGAGGAAGGACAGAGCGGACTCGGTCAGAATGGCGCCACCAATGTTCATGGTTGCGTAGACCACGATAGAGGCGACGGAGTTCGGGAAGATGTGACGCACGACGATACGGGCATCAGATGCACCCATCGCGCGTGCAGCGTCAACATAGTCGTTTTCCTTGACCGTCAAGATTGCAGAGCGGAAGACGCGCGCAATCGAAGGCCAGCCGAGAATACCGATGGCGATAAAGACGTTCTGAAGACCACGGCCGATAACGGCGATCATGGCGACAACGAACAGCACGTACGGGAACGCCAGGAAGATGTCCGCACAGCGCATGATGATCGTATCCCAGATGCCGCCGTAGAAACCCGCCAGAGCACCCATGACCAGACCGATCAGCGTGGAGATCGCGGTGGCCATAATGCCGACGGACAGCGAAACACGTGCACCGTAGATAACGCGGACGAGGATGTCACGACCAAGGGCGTCGGTGCCAAACGGGTGCTCTGCACACGGAGCCATCAGCGACGTCTGGGCCATGGTGGTCGAGTCGGAAGCCGTCGGCGAACCGAGCCAGGGCTTAGCCCACAGATCTGCGGTCAGGGCAACCACAACGACGATGATGATCCAGCAAACACCGATAACGGCGAGCTTGTTCTTACGAAGACGCTTGAAAGCGTCGCCCCACAGCGTGCGGGACTTGGCGGGAGCAGATGCGGCCTTGGTGGCGGTAGCCTGCTCCTGAGACTGAGAATCAGTTTCCTGCATGAGACGTACCTCCCTTAGGCCTTATCCGACGGACCGCCAAGGCGGATGCGCGGGTCGAGGAATGCATAGCTAATGTCGACGAGCAGGTTGATCACCATGACGACGACGACGATGAGCGTAACGCCGCCCATAACGATGGGCCAGTCACGCATGCTAATGGCGCGATAGACCTCATAGCCGATACCGGGCCAGTTAAAGACCGTCTCGGTCAGGATGGCGCCCGAAAGCATGCCACCGAAGTCGACACTAATATAGGTAACGACGGGGATGAGTGCATTCTTAAGCGCATGCTTGATGATGATCGCGCGATTGGAGAGACCCTTGGCCTTTGCCGTGCGGATGTAATCCTGGTTCATGACGTCGAGCAGCTGCGAGCGCATAATGCGGGCGGCGTAAGCGGTCGAAACCGAAGCCAGCGTAATGGTCGGGAGCACATAGTGCATCCAATCCTGATACTGAGAGCTGGAACCACCGGCACCCGAGATCGGCATGGAGAATGCACCGCCCGTGGCGTCCTTGAGGATGACGCCAAAGAACAGTTGCAGCAACATACCGAGCCAGAAGGCCGGGACGGCAACGAGGATCGACGTGGTGAGCGTTACCAAAATATCCCAGAAGGAATAACGCTTTACCGCCGAAATGATACCCGCACCGATACCCATGATTGCCTCGAGCACGATGGCGCACGCGGCAAGTTTGACCGTATACGGATACTTCTGGGCAAAGATTTCCGTAACCGGCAGCTTACGCTGATACGAATTGCCCAGATCGCCATGAAGCAGGCCGTTCATGTAATACAAATAACGGTCCACGAGCGACGTTTGAACGGGGTCGCCGTTCTCGTCAAGAATCGCGTTGCCGTCCTCGTCCGACTGGACCAGGTGATAGCGGACGCGAAGCTGAAGCTCCACCTCGGGGGACAGAGCCTTGTCTCCACCGATCAGCTTGATCGGATCTCCCGGCACGATATTCTGGAGGGCGAACAGAATCAGCGTAACGCCCAAAAACACCGGGATGAACTGAAGCACACGTTTAACGATGTACTTACCCATACCACTCCCCTATCTAGGGATTAACCTAAATGGGATGCCGATCGCCAGACCGGCATCCCAAAATTACCATCAGCCAGTTTACCCCAGGTTAGGGAGAACTGTATGTTTCCCATGAGGTCTACGTAAATACTTGACCCTCACGGAAGCTGCAAACTCTTAGGCGAGCTCAGCGGTACCCAGATCGGCATGCTTCTGCGGATCGACATAGAGGTGCTTGATGCGATCGGAGCCGACGATGGTGTGCGTGTAGAACATAATCGGGATGACCGGGCAGTCGGCAGCGACCATTGCGTCGGCCTCCTGCATCTTAGCGACGCGCTCCTCGTCGTCAACAATAGCACGAGCCTCGTCGACCTTGGCGTCGAACTCGGGGTTGTTGTAACCGGAGCGGTTGTCGCCACCGAGGGAGTCGGAGTGGAACAGCGGATACAGGAAGTTGTCCATGATCGGGTAGTCGGCAATCCAACCCAGACGACCGAACTGATAGTTAAAGTTCTGGTACTGCTCGAGCAGGGCAGACCACTCGGGGGTATCGGAGACAGCGGTAACGCCAACCTTGGCGAGGTCGCCGATGATGGACTCCATGATCTCCTTGTGACCACCGTCCTGGTTGTAGGAAAGGGTCACGCTAATGCCACGGTCGCCGTTAGCGCCAGCGGGAGCAACCTTGTCGAGGTACTCGTTGGCCTTATCAACGTTGTACTCGCAGAACTCCCATGCGCCCTCCTTGTAGCCATCGATGCCCGGAGGAACAATGCCGTCGGCGGGGGTACGGGTACCCTTGAAGATGGTCTTGCAGATGGCCTCACGGTTGATGGCCAGGGAGATACCCCTGCGCAGGTCGGCGTTGTTGAACGGCTCGGCCGTGTTGTTGCAGGTCAGATAGTAGGTGGAAGGCTCGGCACCGAGCAGCATGCGCTCGCCGTCGCCCATGGTGTAGCCGTCCTTGGACACGCCGCGATCCTTCTTGGCAGCGTCGATCTGAGCAACGGGAACGTCGCAGACATCGAGGTTACCGGCCTGGAACTCCTTGTAAGCGGTCTCCATGTCCTTGATGACCTGGAAGTGGATGCCATCGATCTTGGCCTTGTCGCCATAGTAATCGTCGAACTTCTTGAGGTTGATCTCCTGACCATCCTCCCACTTGCCGTCCATCATGAACGGGCCGTTACCGACCGGTGCAAGATAGAAGCTCTTGGCATCGGACTCGGCGCACTCGGGAACCGGGGACAGAGCCGGGTGAGAGGCGACGAAGGGGAAGTCGGCGTAAGCGGAAGACAGCTTGACGACGAGGGTCTCATCGTCGGGGCAAGTAACACCGCTGAGCTCGGTGGCGTTACCGGCAAGCAGGTCGTCATAGCCCTCAACCATGGAAAGGTGATAGGAGACCTCAGAAGGGCCGTACTCGGTAGCGATGGCCGACTTGGTGTTGACCAGACGCTCCCAACCGAGCTTGAAGGACTTGGAGGTAACGTCGTCACCGTTGTGGAACTTGGCCTTCTTGATCTTGAAGGTGAACTCGGTGGCGTCGTCGTTGGCCTCGAAGGACTCGCAAGCCAGCGGAACGATCTCGCCCTTCTCGGCGTCATAAGAGGTCAGAGCGTCAAAGAGCTGGTACTCGACCTGAGTGCCCTGGTCCTCCTGGACATTGTAGGGGTCGATGCAGACCGGGTTGTTGATGTAGAAGTTCAGCGTCGAACCGGACTCAGAACCGGAAGCGTCGCCGCCCTTCTTGCCGCATGCGGCAAGAAAAGCCATGGAGCTCGCAGCGAGGGTGCCGCCAACAAAGGCGCGACGACCCATAACGGGCTGGTGGAACATAGAATCAGCCATGCCATCCTCCTTATGAGATAGGACAAAGTAAGTTCGGTCGGGCAACGTCAAGACAGCCCAATCGAACCATTCAAACGCGGTCCGCCGTTTTGGCTGGTTATACAAAGCGGACCAACGTATTGCAATACAGTAGCGCATTTTATGCACGATTTGGGGCTAATTCCGGTTAACGGTCGAGATTTTCTTTAGTTGGGCGAAGTATATGAGGATATTTTGACTCTGTTACAAATATGTAAACAAAAAGGGTCCCGCACTTGCGGGACCCTTTTCAAGTATTTATGCGGCTCGTGATTAGTAGCCCACGATGCCCTGCGGAAAGAAGAACATGCACAGCACGACGCACACGGCAAACACGACAGCCATGATGACGGTCAGGCGGTCAAGGTTCTGCTCCATAACGCCCGTGGCAGAGCTGGAGTTATACAGCGAGCTGGCAATCATATCCGAAACGCCGGTACCCTTACCGGAATGCATCAGGACGAGAATCGTCAGCGCCACGGCAGAAACAGCCCAAACGACAAACAGAAGAATCTGGAACGGACCCATAGATAAGCTCCTTAATAGAACAGTTCAAACTCCAGTACTGTACCACAATCCCCCGCTCTCCCCTACCTGCCACTCAAGGACGGGGTGGAAATGGCAGAAATACCAAAAAGGGGGTTGTCCGGTTGTGGACAACCCCCTTACTAGAAAACGGTATTTGTTTTCTATTAGGCCTCGGTAGCGAGCACGCGGCCCGTCATCTCGGCGGAAGGCTCAATACCAGCCATGGTGAGCATGGTCGGAGCGATATCGGAAAGACGGCCGTCCTCGATACCGGAGAGCTTGGCCTTCTCATCAACGATGATGAACGGCACGCGGTTGGTGGTGTGAGCCGTAAACGGATGCTTGGAACCGTCGGAAGCAACGTCAAACATGTGATCGGCGTTGCCGTGGTCGGCGGTAATCAGTGCAAAGCCGCCCTTGGCGAGAATCGCCGGGACAACCTTGGACAGGGCATCGTCAACAGCCTCGACAGCCTTAACGGCAGCGTCGAAGACACCGGTGTGACCAACCATGTCGCAGTTCGCGAAGTTCACGATGTAGAAATCAGCGCGATCCTCGTTGATGGCGGCGACAAGCTTCTCAGTAACCTCGGGAGCGCTCATCTCAGGCTGCAGATCGTAGGTAGCGACCTTGGGGGAAGCGACGAGCACGCGCTCCTCGCCCTCCTTGGGCTCCTCGATGCCGCCGTTGAGGAAGAACGTCACGTGGGCGTACTTCTCGGTCTCGGCGGTGTGCAGCTGCTTCAGGCCGTTGGCGGCGATAACGTCGGCCAGGACGTTCTCGGGGAACGTCTTGGGGAAAGCGACCTCGACGTCAAACGTCGGATCGTACTCGGTCATCGTCACAAAGTGCGAAAGCTTGATCTGCTCGCGCTCAAAGCCGTCGAACTCCTTGTCCGTGAACACGCGGGTCATCTGACGAGCGCGGTCGGGACGGAAGTTGAAGAAGATGGCCGCGTCGCCCTCGTGGATGCCCTCGTTGTGGGCAGCGAAGGGCTCGACGAACTCGTCGCCGCGCGGGTCTTTCTCGTAGTAGGCCTTGATACCGGCAACGGGGTCGGTATCGGCATCGGAAGCGTTGACCATGACGTCGTAGGCGCGCTGGATGCGCTCCCAACGATTATCGCGGTCCATGGCCCAATAACGGCCCGAGACGGTGGCAACGCGAGCGTCGCAACCGGTCTCCTCGGAAATCTTGGCCAGGAAGGCGCAGAACTCACTCATGTAACCGGCACCGGACTGCGGGTCAACGTCGCGGCCATCCATGAAGGCGTGGACGCGAACGGTCTTGACACCATGCTCGGCAGCCATCTTGACCAGAGCCTCGACGTGGTTCATGTGAGAATGAACACCGCCAGGGCTCATAAGGCCCATGAGGTGGAGAGTCTTGCCGTCAGCCTTGACGTCGTCCATAGCCTTGACGAAGACCTCGTTCTTGGCGATGGAGCCATCCTTGATGGCGTTGTTGATGCGCGAAAGCTCCTGGAACACGATGCGGCCGGCACCGATGTTGAGGTGACCCACCTCGGAGTTGCCCATCTGACCGTCGGGAAGGCCCACGTCCTCGCCCGAAGCGCCGAGCGTAGTGTGGGGATACTTCTCGTACAGGCTATCAAGGAAGGGCGTCTTGGCAGCGGCGACGGCGTTCTCGCCATCGGCCGGAGCAAGGCCGCAGCCGTCCATGATGATCAGGAGTGCAGGAAGATGACGCTGTGCCATATGTCCTACTCGCCTGCCTTGACGACCATAGAGGCGAAGTCGGCAGCCTTGAGCGAAGCGCCGCCCACGAGGGCGCCGTCAACGTCGGGCTTGGCGACGAGCTCGGCGATGTTGCCGGGCTTGGCAGAGCCACCATAGAGAACGCGGATGCCGTTAGCGAGCTCCTCGCCAAACATCTCCTTGAGGGTCTCACGGATAGCGCCGCAGACCTCCTGAGCATCCTCAGCAGTAGCGGTCTTGCCGGTGCCGATGGCCCAGATGGGCTCGTAGGCGACGACGACCTGCTTGGGGCAGGTGATCTCAAGACCAGCAAGGCCAGCCTTGACCTGGTTCACGACGTGCTCGACATAGGTGCCAGCCTCGCGGACCTCGAGGGACTCGCCGCAGCAGAAGACGGGAACAAGACCGGCGGCAACGAGGGCCTTGGCCTTCTTGTTCTGGTCCTCGTCGGTCTCGTGGAAGTAGTCACGACGCTCGGAGTGGCCGATGATGCAGTAGGTGCAGCCAGCGGACTTGAGCATGTCGCAAGAGGACTCACCGGTGAAGGCACCCTTGGCCTCCCAGTACACGTTCTGTGCACCGAGGGCGATGGGGGCAGCCTGAATGCGGTCATGAACCGTGGTGATGTCGATGGTCGGAGGGCAGACGAGCACCTCGACGCCAGCCGGAACCTCGGGCAGAGCCTGAGCCAGCTCGTCGGCGAGCTTGGCGGCCTCGGCGACGTCGTTGTTCATCTTCCAGTTACCAGCGATAAGAAGGGTACGATTAGGCATCGAGAAGCGCCTCCACTCCGGGCAGGGCCTTACCCTCGACGAGCTCCATGGAAGCGCCACCACCGGTGGAGATCCAGCTCATCTTGTCGGCCAGGTTGAACTTGTTGACAGCTGCGACAGAGTCGCCACCGCCGATGATCGAGGTGCAGTCGGCCTCGGCGACAGCCTCGGCGATAGCCTGGGTGCCGTGAGCAAAGTTGTCAAACTCGAAGACGCCCATGGGGCCGTTCCAGAACACGGTCTTGGCGCCCTTGACGGCCTCGGCATAGAGCTCCTCGGTCTTGGGACCGATGTCCATACCCTCACGATCGTCGGGGATAGCGTCGGAAGCGACAACCTCGGGGACAGCGTCCTCGCCAAAGTGATCGGCAACGCGGTTGTCGATGGGGAGCAGGATCTTGACGCCCTTCTCCTCGGCCTTCTTGAGCATCTCGCCGGCGCGCTCGACCCAGTCCTCTTCCTTGAGGGACTGACCGACGGACAGGCCCTGAGCCAGGAAGAAGGTGTAGGCCATGCCGCCACCGATGATCAGGGTGTCAGCGGAGTCGATGAGGTGATCGAGAACGCCGATCTTGGAGGAAACCTTGGAACCGCCGACGATGGCGACGAAGGGGCGCTCGGGCTCGGCGAAGATGCCGGTCAGCGTGTCGACCTCCTTCTCGAGCAGGAAGCCGGCGACGGCAGGCAGGTAAGCGGCGGGGCCCACGACGGAACCCTGGGCGCGGTGAGCGGTGCCGAAGGCATCGAGAACGAAGACGTCACCATAGGAAGCGAGCTTCTTGGCGATCTCGGGATCGTTCTTCTTCTCACGCTTATCGAAGCGGACGTTCTCGAGAACGAGGACCTTGCCCGGCTCGACGGCAGCGACAGCCTCGGCAGCCTTCTCGCCGTAAGTGTCGGCAACAAAGGCAACGTCGAGACCAGAGAGCTCGGCGAGCTTCTTGGCGACGGGCTCGAGGGACAGCTCGGGCTGGAAGCCGGTGCCATCGGGACGGCCGAGGTGGCTCATGAGGATGACGCGAGCATTGTGCTCAACGAGATAGTTGATGGTGGGCAGGGCAGCCTTGATACGGGTGGTGTCGCCAACGACGCCATCCTTGATAGGCACGTTAAAGTCAACGCGGACGAGAACGCGCTTGCCGTCGACATCGATGTCGCGGACGGTCTTCTTGGTAAAGGCCATGTTTGCTTCTACCTTTCGTACGTGTCTGCCTCCCATTACGGCAGACGATTTCTTATAAAAAGGGCGCGACCCTAGGGTGTAAGCCCTATAAGGCCGCGCCCTTCTTTAGACGCTCAACGAGCTATTCGCTAAAAGCTAAATTAAGCAACGAACTTCTCGAAGTACTTGATGGTGCGGACCATCTGAGAGGTGTAGGAGTTCTCGTTGTCGTACCAAGAGGTGACCTGAACGAGGGTCTGGCCGTTGCCGAGGTCAGAGCACATGGTCTGAGTGGCGTCGAAGATGGAGCCGTGGGTCTCGCCGATGATGTCGGTGGAGACGATGTCGTCCTCGTTGTAACCGAAGGTCTCGGAGATGGTGGCAGCGTAGGCCTTCATAGCGGCGTTGACCTCGTCGACGGTGACCTTCTTGTCAACGACAGCGTAGAGGTTGGTGATGGAGCCGGTCGGCGTCGGGACGCGCTGGGCGGCACCGATGAGCTTACCGTTGAGCTCGGGGAGAACCAGGCCGATAGCCTTGGCAGCACCGGTGGTGTTGGGGACGATGTTAACGGCGCAGGCGCGGCTACGACGCTTGTTGCCCTTGCGCTGCGGGCCGTCGAGCGGCATCTGGTCGCCAGTCCAGGCGTGAATGGTGGTCATGATGCCGGACACGATGGGAGCGAAGTCGTTCAGACCCTTGGCCATCGGGGCGAGGCAGTTGGTGGTGCAGGAAGCAGCGGAGATGATGTTGTCCTCAGCGGTCAGCGTCTCATGGTTGACGTTGTACACGATGGTGGGCAGATCGCTGCCAGCCGGAGCGGAGATGACGACCTTCTTGGCGCCAGCGTCGATGTGGGCCTGAGCCTTAGCCTTGCTGGTGTAGAAGCCGGTGCACTCGAGAACGACGTCGACGTCGAGGTCGCCCCAAGGCAGGTTGTTGGCGTCGGCCTCCTTGTAGATCTTGATCTCCTTGCCGTCAACGGTGATGGAATCCTCGCCAGCAACGACCTCGTGATCGCGAGCATAGTTGCCCTGCGTGGAGTCGTACTTCAGCAGGTAAGCGAGCATATCGGGAGAGGTGAGGTCGTTGATAGCGACGATCTCGGAGCCCTCATGACCGAACATCTGACGGAAAGCCAGACGACCGATGCGACCGAAGCCGTTAATAGCAACCTTTACTGCCATTGTGTCTCCTTTCGTAAGGCCCCCGCAAGCTACAGCGCCTGCCGTTGAGGCCCACAAACTAACCACTCGCCTAATATACCTTTTTTTTGACTTGAATTTCACGAGAATGCTCGAAATTGAAAATCAAATTTACGTTAAAACGTTTTAAAGAGTAAAACAGCAGTTCAATCCCTATATAAGCAGTTTCGCTCAACTACCTGTTTGCTTCAATGAGCTTTTCAAGCCTCAAAACTCGATGGTAGAGGGCCGACTTCGACAAGGGAGGGTCAGCCATCTCCCCCAGATCGCGCAGTGACAGATCGGGATAGCGCTCGCGCAGGTCGCAAAAGACCGCCAAGGCGTCCGGAAGCGTGTCGCGCAAACCCCGCTGTTCGAGCTCATCGATCAACGCAAGCTGATGCTGGGCGGCACCCGCGCTTCTGGTCTGATTGGCCAGCTCGGCATTCACGCGACGGTTTACGTCGTTCTTAACCAATTTGACCGCGCGCGCTTCCTCGATCTCGGCAACGCTGCGCTTGGCGCCGACCAGCTTTAGGAGCTGCTCGATCTCCTCGGCGCTCTTAATGTAGACGGCAAAGGATCCGCGCCGCGCGTTAACGCGCGCATGGACTCCAATCTGCTCCAATAGATCGCAAAGTCCCCGGGCATACTGCTCGCCCTGCACCGCGATCTCCAGATGAAAGTCGCCGCGGGGATCGGCCACGAAACCGCCGGCGATGAGCGCGCCGCGGATGTAGGCAAGCCTGCAGCAGGGACGGGCAACGATGTGCCGGGGAACACCAGCGACGAGCCCTCCCCTGCGGTCGAGGATGCCCAGCAGCACCAGAGCCTTGTCCAGGTCGGGTTGATCGGGCAGGGTAATGAGATAGTTACGGACCTTATGCAAGACCGATTTACGAACGGTGAATTCCGTTTTGAGCTTAAGGATGCGATGCGTCAGTGTGATCATCGTGCGCGCGACGGCACCCGTCTCGGTCGCGACCGTCAAACGATACCGCCCGGAGCCGGCCAGCGAAAGTGTACCGCTCACACGCGTCAGGGCGGCAAGCGTCGACAAATCGCAGTATTCACATTCGGGTTCGCAGCGCGCGAGCTCGTCACGCACCTCGGCGGTAAACGACATGCAGGCCTATGCTTTCGTGTTGGCGCGCGACAGGTCGCGATGAGAAATGCTCACGTGATATTGGGCGCCTTCCAAATAACGTGCCGTGGCCTCGGCGATGGCAACGCTGCGGTGTTGACCGCCCGTGCAACCGATGGCAATAGAAAGCTGTGGCTTACCCTCCGCGATATAGCCGGGCATGACCGTATCGAGCAGCTGCGTCCAGGCCTTCCAGAACTCCTGGGTCTTGGGATGGTCCAGAACAAAGTCAGAGACTTTCTTATCGAGACCGGTCATCGTGCGCATCTCGGGATCGTAGAACGGATTGGGCAGGAAGCGAACGTCGATCATAATGTCCGCCTCGACGGGCATACCGTGCTTAAAGCCAAACGAGAACACGTGAACGTCCATGAGCTGCTGGTCGGACAACTCGGAGAACGCCATGCGCAATTTGTTGCGCAGAGCAGAGGTGCGCAAGCGGCTCGTATCGATGATCATATCGGCTCGATCGCGCACACCCTGCAGCTGCAGACGCTCGCGCTGAATCGCATCGGCCGTAGTCTCCCCCGGCTTGGCAATGGGATGGCGGCGGCGGTTTTCGCTATAACGACGGATCAGCACCTCGTCAGAGGCCTCGAGAAACACGATGTCACAGCTCATCTCGCGCTCCTCGAGCGCGGCAACGGCATCGAGCAGCTCATCGAACAAGCCCTGGCTGCGCAGGTCGCAGGTGACGGCAAGATGCCTGCCCACGCCCGTATTGATGCCGACGAGTTCGGCAAGCTGGGCAATCAGACGCGGAGGCAAGTTGTCGATGCAAAAGTAGCCCATGTCCTCGAACACATGCATGGCCTGCGTTCGGCCCGAACCGGACATTCCGGTGATGATGACGATATCGGGGATGCGCTCCGAGCGCTCCGCCGCATCCATGGCATCTCCCTTTTGCATGTGCTGCCTCCTAAAAACAAGCGCGGGACCCAGCAACCCGGATCCCGCGCGGTCAATTGCCTTTAATGAGTATACCGCCCTGAGCGGATACGAGGTCCGTCTTACGCCTCAAGCGCGGCTTTGAACCAACTCGTAATACTCGTGGGGTGCGTAATGGCAGTGCCAACGACAACTGCCCAAGCGCCCGCATCAATCGCGGCGCGGGCCTCCTCGGGCGTGTGCACGCGGCCCTCGCAGATGATGGGAAGGCCGGGAAATTCCTCGGTCGCCTGGCGCAGGAGCGGCAGATCGGGACCGTCGGCCATGGTGCAATCGATAGCGGCAACACCATGAGAAAGCGTGGTGGACACCAGGTCAAAGCCCATGTCGACAGCACGACGAATATCCTCGATGGTGGCACAGTCGGCCATCAGGAGCACGCCCTCCTCGTGCAGCGGACGGAAGGTGTCCTCGACGGTCTTGTCATCGGGACGTGGGCGATCAGTGGCATCAATTGCCACGATGTCGGCACCGGCGGCAACGCAGGCGCGAGCATGACGCAGCGTCGGCGTGATGTAGACGCCCTCGTGTCCATCTTTCCACAGGCCGATGACGGGAACCTCGCAGCGGCCCTTAATGGCGGCGATGTCGGCAAGACCCTGGCAGCGAATAGCGGCGGCGCCACCAAGCTCGCAGGCGCGAGACATCTGAGCCATGGTCTCGGGCGTACGAAGCGGCTCGCCCATATAGGCCTGAACGCTCACGACGAGCTTGCCCTTTAGGGACTGGATCAAAGGATCAACGGTCATGTTCGACTCAACCTTTCTCAAAACAGCCTTCTGAGACACCGCACCTTGACGTTCAAACCGTCGCTCGCATACCGAAGTACGCTTCGCTCCTCTTTCACGTCAATCTGCGGCACCTCAGAAGGCGCACTTGGTAGTTATGTTTACTTCAACGACGCAAGAAGGTGTTCGGCGGCACCGATAAGCGGCGCGTCGCCCTCCAGAGAACCGATGAGGATCGGCGTGTCCTGAAGCGGGTCGAGCGCCTGGCTGGCATAGCCCTCGTGCACCGAGTCCTTCCACGTCTGCGAGCGCCAATCGGGACCCTGGTGAATCACACCTCCCGAAAGCACGATGACCTCGGGATCCAAGATGTTGGCAAGCGAGCCCAAGCTGGCGCCCAGCGCAAAGCCGGCGTCATGGATGACCTCGGTCGCCTTTGCGTCGCCCGCGCGGCACAGGTCGTTTACATCGCGACCGACCGAAGGACGGCTGGGGTCGACGCGGCCAAAGCGCTCGTCGTACATGCGACCAATGGAAGTGCCCGAAGCAACAGACTCAAGATGGCCAGAACGCCCGCAGGCGCAGGGAATGCCGGCGGCAGCCGAGCACTCGATGTGGCCCATATGACCGGCAGCACCGTGGAAGCCCTGCATCACGCGGCCGTTCTCGACATATGCGCCGCCGATGCCCGTACCGATGCCCAGACACAAGACGGAGAACTTGCCCTTGCCGACGCCCCAGTGGGCCTCGCCCAGAGCATGAGCCTGCACGTCGCCCACCACGGCAACGGGAAGACCAAGGTCCTCGCGCAGACGCGGCCCCAACTGAACGCCAGACCAGCCGGGCATGATCTCGTTGGCGTAGGCGATGGCGCCCGTCTTGGGGTCGACGACACCGGCGGCGCCAATACCGATACCGAGGACCTCGACATCGGGGTTCGCCTCGAGAGCAGCCTTGATGGACGCCTCGATGCGCTGGAAAACTGCCTCGCCGCCTTCTTGGGCCTCGGTGGGAACCTCGGCTTCAAAGACCGGATGGGGCACGCCGCCATCAGCCGGATACTCCATAATGGCAGTCGCAATCTTGGTGCCGCCGATATCGACGGAGCAAACGTACTTGTTCTCCATGTCGCTCTCCTTAGGAGATATAAACAACTACAGGAAATGCGCCGTCAGGCTAGCCGTCACAGCGCGGTAAAGGTTTTCCAGGTGCCCGAGATCGCCGAGAAGCCGTGTGGCCATTGACCTAATGGGTCATGGCCGCACGGTTGAACGGCGAGGTCGGGTGCCTGGGAAAGCTTTAAAGGAGGCCGTTGTCCTGGAGGACCTTCTTAATCGCCTCGACGTTCTCACCGGTCATGGCCTTCACCGGGCGCGGCATGGTCGGGCTGTCAAAGATACCCATGAGGTTCATAGCGGTCTTGAAGGCGCCGACGCCACCGGCATAGCCCTGGACGCCCGAGGTGACATCCCAGATGTGGGAGATCTCATTGAGACGATCCTGCTCGGCCTTGACGGTAGCCCAGTCACCAGCCTGAGCGGCCTTCCACTGACGCACGTAGCCCTCGGGCTCAACGTTGGCGAGACCCGGGACGGAACCGTCAGCGCCGCCGAGATAGGCGCCGTCGACAACAACCTCGTGACCGGTGAGGATGCTCATCGGATGGCCGTTCTTCTCGTTCTCCTGAACGAGGTAGCGGAACGAGATGTCATCACCCGAGGAATCCTTGACGCCAGCAAGGACGCCCTCGGCGCCGAGCTTGGCAAGGAGCTTCCAGGGGAGCTTGGTGTGAACGCAGACGGGAATGTCATAGGCAAAGATGGGCAGGTCGAGCTCCTCGTGCAGGATGCGGAAGTGCTCCTCGACCTCGGTCATACCCTGCAGGGCATAGAACGGGCAGGTGGCGACGAGGGCATCGGCGCCCAGCTCCTGGGCGACCTTGCCGTGCTCAATCATGCGCTCGGTCTCGGTATCGATGATGCCGACCAGAACAGGCACACGGTGGTCGACGATACGAACGGCCTCGGCGATAATCTGGCGACGGCGCTCATCGGTGGAGAAGACGACCTCGCCCGAAGACCCCAAGAAGAACAGACCATCGACGCCGGCATCGATCATGCGGTTGATGCTGCGCTCAAAGGAGGCAACGTCGAGCTGGTGGTCTTCGGTATCGGGAACAACGACGGGAGGGATAACGCCGGTGAATTTCTGAGTTGCCACAAGAATCTCCTTAGCTGTCTGGCGAGCGGCCCTATGCCGCTCACTCTTGTTGGCAGTGTCCAGGCCGTCTAGGCCAAAGAACACGGATAGAACGTTTGGTTAAAGAAGTCGACGACTTCGTTTTCGAACGCATTGATGCGCTCGTGAGCGTATTTGGCATAGATGATATGCCTCCGGTCACACTCAAGACCGTTGAATACGGCAAACTGACCCTTGGGGTCGCTCACGGTATCCATGAGCGACGTGCCCATGAGCACCGATCCGCGCACCCGAGACGACAGAGCCTCGAGGCCACCGGGAATTGGATTGGCAACCGCCGTGCAGGCAAGTCCGCGCTCGTCCAGAGCAGAAACCGCCAGCGCGACACCGCCGCCAAGACCCTCGCCCCATGCAAAAATGCGATCGGGATCCATGCCATCAAGATTGCGCGCGACCTTCGCCAACGCGCAGCCCCAACGGACGCGCTTGACAAAAGCGGGCGAAGCAATCCCCCACTGCAGGTCGTCCGCACCAGCAACATCGTCATCCAGCGCGAGAACGGCATACCCCATGGCGGCAAATCTCGTCATGTGATGCCATCCACGCACGGGTCGATCGATGTCGTGAAACATCAGGCACAGCGGCACGCGCTCAGACACTCGGGCACGACCGACAGGCTCGATCAAACGAGCGTGAATCGCATCGTCACCGAGCTCAAAGGAGACCTCCGAGTAACGGGCGCAGGGGTTAACAAAGTCAATCGCCGTAATGGCCAGGCCTTGAATCTCAAGATTCGAAGCGCATGTCTCTAAATCAGAAACATCTGCTTGGACATCACCGCGCCAGTCCCGATATTCTGCGAGCCTTGACGAAACCGTTCCAGGCATCTCCGCGAGCCCGGGGACGATCAGCTCGTCGATATTGCTCTCGCACTTAGACATGAGCCTCCCCTCCCTCGCAGAAAAACGGAATGATCAGATCGTCAAAGTCCTGAATCTCCTCGTGGCCAAAGCCCTCAAAGAACTCGCGTCGCTTCTCACAGGCCAGATTGTTGTAGACCGCAAACTGCGTCGCCGGCGGACAGACGATATCGGCTGTGCCCGTGCCAAACAGCACGGGGCATTTGACCATGGGGGCAAAGTTCTTGGAATCGAAGTACGCCAGTTTGGCATAGGCCTCCTCAATACGAGTCGAGTCCTCGTCAAACCAACGCGACCAATAACGCAGGCCTTCATAAGCGATATCGTCGGCATCCAGATCCCAAACAAGGCGGAAATCCGACAGGAAGGGATAGAGGATGGCAGCGCGATTGATAAGCTCACTATTAAGTGCGCAGGTCGCAATGCCCAAACCGCCGCCCTGCGATGCGCCGTTCACAAATACGCGGGAAAGATCGATGCCCTCGAGCTCGCGAACAATACGGCACAGAATGCGGATATCCTGGTGCAAGCGGACATAGTAAAGATTGGCCGGGTCGCCGTCGATACCGGCGACGATATGCCCAGCAACCGTCGTGCCTTCAAATCCACCAATATCCTCGGAGGGGCCACCCTGGCCAGGACAATCGAGAGCGATGAGTGCCATGCCCATGCCCGCAAACGACGCCTGCTCGAACCAGCTGCGGCTTGCACCCGGATAGCCGTGGAACTGTAGCACCAGCGGCACGGGCTCGTCCGAAACCGGCTGGAGATACTTGGCATGCAGGCGTGCACCGCACATGCCGGTATACCAGAGGTCGAAAAACCGACAGGTCGCGGAATCCGCAACCGAAGCCGCCTCAATCGCATAGTCGAGCTCGACGGCGTCGGCCTCGGCCATGCGGTCCTTCCAAAAGAGATCGAAATCCGATGGACGGGGCATAGCGCCTCGATATTCACCAAATTGCTGTTGTAGCTCCTGAGCACTTGGCATGGCTCGTGAACCCAACCTTTCGAAATCGCAACGGAGGTGCGCCCGGCAAGGGAACCGGGCGCACGGG